>PMOF01000201.1:0-6938 GCA_003162495.1 Acidobacteriaceae bacterium | reverse complement strand
CCGGCGTCTATTGAACTAAGGAGGGAAATTGCCCCATCCACAAGAATCTTGTATCCGCAGGCAACCCCCTCGCTTAGGTTGCATCTGTGCAAACGTACGAGCAAATCCCCAAAATTGGACTCAACCGGATGGGGTTCCGGACGGGCAAGGAACAGGGGAACACCTCAAAAAAGCAACCTTGTGCCTGCCTCGCCGGTTTCGCCTCTCGCTGTTGAAGGGAAGGTTCGCATGGTCGTGAAAACACAATCCAGAGGGCGCGGTGCAACGGGACTCAACGTCGGGACCAAAAACGTCCGGCGTTATTTTCCCCGGACCACCTCCGTCATCGAGTTGCAACTGGATCATTTACAGATTCAGTGTGGGCTGGGCCCCGATTTTTGGCGGGGACAACCCGAGATTAACGATCCCCGCCTGGGCGCGTGGCTCGAGTCAAAGCATTTGCATGCCAAACCCTATCGAACTCCCGTTCCACTGGCGATGATTCCCGCCGGGAAAAACTCCTTCCGGCTGCAACCGGCCCCGGTGCATGGGCAGCACAGGATCAAGCCCGTCTCTCAAACCGCAGCCTGAACGTCATTGAGATTTTTCTTTTCTCGCCGCTTCTCAGCCAATTGGCGACTTCGCTAAAGCTTTGAGTGGTCCCTTCGCCAGCCCTCCCCTTGTCACACCTCGCCCTCGACCTTCCAACCTGAGTTGATAAGTTGATAAACTCAGGATGAAATGACGATCCATCCCCTTCAAAAGCAAATCGAACGGCACTTTGCCGCTGGCGCCGAGGCCCTCGCCGACCCGCTTGCTATGGCAGCATTCCTTGAACTGCGCGCGGCCCTGGAGCGCGGTGAAATCCGTGCCGCCTCGCCCGACCCGGCATCGCCCACGGGCTGGCGCGTCAATGCCTGGGTCAAACAGGGCATCCTGCTTGGCTTCCGCCTCGGCACCCTCACTGAGTTTCCCCCCGAAGATCCTACTGGTCCTGCTTCCGGCTTTTCCTATGTAGACAAGCACACCTACCCCGTCCGCCGTTTCACGCCCGCCGACGGCGTTCGCCTGGCTCCCGGCGGGTCCTCGATCCGCGCCGGCGCTTATGTGGCCCGGGGCGTCGTCTGCATGCCGCCCATGTACATCAATGCCGGCGCTTACGTGGACGAGGGAACGATGGTCGACTCCCACGCCCTGGTCGGCTCCTGCGCCCAGATCGGCAAGCGCGTCCACTTGAGCGCCGCCGCCCAGATCGGCGGCGTCCTCGAGCCCATCAACGCCAGCCCGGTAGTCATTGAAGATGACGTGCTGGTCGGCGGCAACTGCGGCGTCTACGAAGGGACCATCGTCCGCAAAAGCGCCGTCCTAGCCGCCGGAACCATCCTCACTCGCGGCACGCCCGTCTTCGATATCGTCAACGGCACCATCCTCCGCGCCACAGCCGAGCTGCCCCTCATCGTCCCGGAAAACGCCGTCGTCGTACCAGGCTCCCGCGCCATCGTCAAAGGCAAAGCCCACCCCAAAACCGAAGCCTGGGGCCTCTCCCTCTATGCCCCGGTCATCGTCAAATACCGCGACGAAAAAACCGACCTCAGCACCGCCCTTGAAGACTTGCTGCGCTGATCTCGCAAACTCAATGCCAAGGGGTCAGCAGGCCCAGTGATAGATAAGAGATAATCTTCGGATCGCCGCTTTCCCACGCCGGCGCACACTGAGGATCTTCGCGCTACATTGAATCAATGGCTCCGGAAGTCGAATTCGATACCCCTCAGCAAATCCGCTGGGCCATCATCGGCCCCGGCCGCGCAGGCGCGCGCTTTGCCCAGGGCCTCCACGCCGTCGAGGCCGCGTCGCTCCGGGCAATCTGGGGCCGCAATCCTGACCGCGCCGAATCCTTCGCTCGCAAATTCGCCGTCCCGCAAACCTCACCCACACTAGAACAACTTCTCGCCGCCGACATCGACGCCATCTACGTCGCCACCCATCCTGACAGCCACGCCGAAATCTGCCTCCAGGCCCTCGCTGCCGGCAAGCACGTCCTATGCGAAAAGCCTGCCACGCTTAACCAATCTCAACTGACTCAGGTCCTGGCCGCGGCCCGCCTCCACGACCGCCTTTTCATGGAAGCCATGAAGCCGCCCTTCTTCCCGCTCTACCGGCGTCTCCGCGGGCATCTCCAATCCGACCCCATCGGTCCCGTCGGCTTTGTCCGCGCCGGGCACGCCGATGCTACGCTGCCCCCCGATTATCCTCTCCAATTCGCATCTCTCGGCGGCGGCGGCATCATGGGCATTGGCCCCTATGAGGCCTTTCTCGCCCTCGACTGGCTCGGCGAACTCAAGCGCGTGCAGACCATGGGCCGCGTCAATGTCGCCGGCGTTGACGCCTTCGCCTTATTCCAAACCGAGCATGAACACGGAATGGCCCAGCTCCACACCGGCCTCGATCTTTCCAGCCGCGGCGACGCCCTGCTCTCCGCGCCGCGCGGCTACGTCATCATCCACGCCAACTGGTGGAACCCCGCTCGCGCAACCATCCACTACCTCGATGGCCGCCACGTCGAACTCCACGAGCCCTTCGTCGCCGGCGGATTCAACTATGAAACCACCCACTTCTGCCAACTCCTCCGCGACGGCCTTCGCGAGAGCCCCGTCATCCCCCACTCCCTGTCCCTGTCGATGGCCCGCCTCCTCGAAACCGTCCGCACCACCCTCGGCGTCCGCTTTCCCGGTGAGTAAGCCCTGCGCCTTGGGGTTCAAAAGTCTGACCATGAATGTCCGTTCCGAATTACTGAATTACTGATAACTTATTCCCCGTCGAAGCATCCAAAGGCTGGGAGAAGCTTTGTGAATCGACAAGCTGCCCGGAATCGCGAACAGACTTCTCATGGGAGCCGCTCGCAGCCATCGTCTCTTCAACACGTCTTTTCTTCCATCAAGGAGGAAACCATGAAGCTCCATCGTTCAACGCGCTTAGCCGCGATTTCCATTTCAATCGTTGCCGTATTGGCGTTCCTCGTCGCCTCAAATCGCATCGCGGCTGCTCAAGACCCCGCTCCCTCCGCACAGGCGCAGCCTGCCCCTGCTGCTGGCGGCGACCCCACCGGCCGGAGCATTTCCATCGACGTCGAGGTTACTGACAAGGCGGGCCACAATATCCACGGCCTGCAGGCTGGCGACTTTACCTTGCTCGATAACAAACAGCCGAAAAGGCTGCTCAGCTTTCAGGCCTTCGATTCAAAAAGCACACCCGCCAACCCGGTGCATGTCGTGATTGTGGTCGACATGATCAACTCCGACTTTACCGTCGTTTCAAGAGAGCGCGAGCAGCTGGGCGAGTTTCTCAAGGAAGACAACGGCCGCCTCTCCCACCCCGCGTCTGTCGCCGTGCTCGCCGATAGCGGACTGAAGTTGCAGAACGGTTCTACCAATGACGGCAACGAACTCCTTGCCAGCTTCGATAAATCCCAGTCCGAGCTGCGCATCGTCGGAAGGGCCGAGGGCTTTTACGGAGCCACTGAGCGCCTGGAGGCCTCACTCAGCCAACTCAGCCAGCTGGCTGCGTACGAATCCACTCTACCCGGCCGCAAGATGATCCTGTTCATCAGCCCAGGCTGGCCCATGATTGCTTGGGCCGGAATCGACGCCGACTTGAACGAGCGGGCCTGGGTATTCAATTCGATCGTCAGGCTCTCGAATGGACTGCGCCAGGGGCACATTGCCTTGTACGCCGTTAACCCGTTGGAACTGGGTGGATCAAACCCGTTTTTTTATCAGAACTATCTCAAGGCCGTCCCGGACGTAAAACATGCTGAGTACGCCGATCTCTCCTTGCAGGTGCTGGCCGTTCACACTGGCGGCCTGGTCCAGGTCAGAGGCATGGACATTGCTGGAGAGCTGAACAACGCCATGAGGGACGCAAACTCCTATTACACGCTCACGTTTGAGTCCGCGCCCAGCGACGATCCCGGCGATTATCATGGCCTCCTCGTGCAGGTTGACAAACCGGACGTAACCGTTCGCACGACAACCGGCTACTACACCAGGACCCCGCCGCAGAACACCCCGCTGCCTCGATCCAAAGCCCATTAAGGAATCCGCGCACAAGTTCAAATCCGCGCTTGCTTTGAAGCGGATGCGGAGTGAGCCGTTTCATGGTTGCCCATTTGCTCGAACCGGTCCCTCGCAAAGCTTGAGTTAGAGCGTGCTTAATAAACTCGCTTTGTATCAGGGCACGAATTCAGTCGTGCCACAAAAAAGCCGGAACCACAAGGGTTTTAACCCCTGAGGGATCCGAACCCGGATACGGGTCCATCATGAAAGACCCTCTGAAGTGCGCGCATAGTCAGGCGTTCCTTTTTTGCCCACCATCGGCCCCCGGGGCCGGCGGTGTCTGCGCCTCCGCGCGCGGCCCCGAGTGTTAGCATCAAAGATGACAGATGCAAACGAAGAAACTGAAAATTATCCCGCTAGGCGGTCTCGGCGAATTCGGCATGAACTGCCTCGCCCTGCGCTGGGAAGACGACATTATCGTGATCGACGCCGGGTTGATGTTCCCCGAGTCGGAGTTGCTGGGCGTCGATATCGTCGTTCCCGATATCACCTACCTGGTCGAAAACAAGGCCCACGTCCGCGCCATCATCCTCACCCACGGCCACGAGGACCACATCGGCGGACTGCCCTGGATTCTGAGCGAACTCAAAGTTCCCGTCTATGCCACCGAGTTCACACTGGCTTATGTTGAGGGCAAGCTTGAAGAACATCACCTGCTAGACGAAACCACCCTCGTCGAAATCACGCCCCGCGAAAAATTCACTCTTGGCCCCTTCACCATTGAGCCCATCCGCGTTACCCACTCGCTGGTCGATTGCGTAGCCCTGGCCATTGATACGCCGGTCGGCGTCGTCATCCACACCGGCGACTTCAAAATCGATCTTTCGCCCCTCGACAATCACGCCTTCGATCTGCATACCTTCGCCGAATACGGCAAGCGCGGCGTCCTCGCCCTGCTCCAGGATTCAACCAACGTCGAACGCACCGGCTACACGCCCAGCGAACGCGCCGTCATTCCACGCCTCGACGAAATTTTTTCGCAAACTAAAAAGAAGCTCTTCTTCAGTTGCTTCTCCTCCTCCATCTTTCGCATCCGCATCGCCCTCGAGCTGGCCCGCAAACATGGCCGCAAAGTCGCCATCGTCGGCCGCTCCATGATGGAGAGCACTGAGATCGCGCAGGACTTCGGCTACATCGATATTCCCCAGGGCCTGGTCATCAATCCCGGCCAGATGCGCGACTTCGCGCCGGAGAAGTTGATGGTCCTCATCAGCGGCACTCAGGGCGAGCCCATGAGCGCCCTCAGCCGCGCCGCCGTCGATAACCATCGCCACGCCCACATCGACGCCGGCGACACCGTCATCCTCAGCTCCCGCATCATCCCCGGCAACGAGAAGGGCATCTTCCGCGTCATCGACCATCTCTATCGCCGCGACGCCAATGTGGTTTGCGACGACGGCTCCAACGGCCTCATCCATGTCAGCGGCCACGGCGCGCAGGAAGAGCAGCGCCTGCTCATCAACCTCGTCCGTCCCAAATACTTCATTCCCGTGCACGGCGATTACCGCAACCTCCGCCGTCACGCCGGCTTGGCCATGGAAACCGGCGCCGTCGAGCACGCCATCGTCATTGAAGATGGAGACGTGCTCGAACTCGACAAAACCGACGCCCGCAAAAAGGACAAGGTCACCACCGGCCGCGTCCTCATCGATTCCGGCTCCTCCAACGATGTCGTTGAAGACCTTGTCATCCGCGACCGCCGCATTCTCTCTGAAGACGGAATCGTGCTCGTCGTCCTGGCCATCAACAAGCGCACCGGCAAAGTCGAGCAGCCGCCTGAAGTCATCATGCGCGGCTTCGGCGGCGCAGACATTACCGACCAGGCCCGTGAGCTGGTCCTCAAAACTCTCGACGCCTTGAGCCTCGAACAAAAATCCGACTACGGCATGGTCAAGGAAAAAGTCCGCGCCGAGCTCAAGCGCCTGATCCAGAAATCCACCGGCCGCCGCCCCATGATCATGCCCGTAATCCTCGAAATCTGAGCCGGGGCAGGGATCGTTTTCCGCAAAAGCTGGGTGCCCCAGGTCTCGCATCTGAGACCTGGGCTTTCACCACAGCCTTCTCCATCGAAGAGAAGAGACACTTCACCGATAAATTTCCCTGCGATTCCCAATCTGCAAAACCAGAACCCTCAGCACCCCGTCCTGAATGTCGCAAATGACGCGGTAGTCGCCCACGCGGTAGCGCCATAGATCACCAAGCGAACCCTTGAGAGCTTTGCCCAACGCGCGCGGATCGTCGCTGCGAGCAACCCGCTCATCCATGAAATCGACAATGCGCCGGGCCGCGAGTTTTTCCAGCTTGTGCAGTTGCTTCTTCGCGGTTTCGGCATACTCAATCGCCCAGGCCAAGGTCTTTCCTTACTTGAGCCGCGGAGTACACGCGCTCCTTGCCCTTGCGAACCCGCTCCAGCGTCTCGGCGGCCAGATAGTAGTCCTCCAGTTCGCTGATGCCGCCTTCAATCATCTCCCGCAGATAGAAGGCCTTTGTCCGCCCCGTCTTGGCAGCCAGCCGATCCAGCCGGCTCGAGATTTCCGGCGCAAGCCTGATTGAAGTAGCCATGGACACCTCCCGGGTGAATACGTGTATTCATTGTATCGCAACTGCCCTTCTGTAAAATCCCTCCATGCGCCGCCCGATACTCTTCCTCACCCTCACCGCAGCCCTCCTCGTCACCAACCTCCGCGCCCAATCCCCCGCGCCCCAACCCGCAACAGCCGCGGTGTGTCCCTCCACCGCCACGCTCGACCTGCTCATCACAGCCATCGACGCCGCGGTCAGCGGCCCGGCAGACAAGGACCGCACCTGCTTCCGGCAACTTTTTCTTCCCGACGCCCGCCTCGTTCC
>PMOF01000083.1 GCA_003162495.1 Acidobacteriaceae bacterium | reverse complement strand
AAAACCGCCAGGTGCTCGGGCTTCAGGCCCGGCGCGCCCTCAATGGTGCCCGTCGCGTCGATGTAGCTCACGATGGCGTTCACCTGGTCGTTGTCATACCCCAGCTTGAAGAGCGCCGCCGGCACCGTGTTGTTCACGATCTTGATCATGCCGCCGCCCACCAGCTTCTTGTACTTAACCAGCGCCAGGTCGGGCTCAATGCCGGTGGTATCGCAGTCCATCATGAAGCCGATAGTGCCCGTGGGCGCCAGCACCGTGGTCTGCGCGTTGCGATAGCCGTGACGCTCGCCCTGCAGCAGAGCCATGTCCCAGCACTCGCGGCTGGATTCGATCAGCGCCTCGAGTTGCGGCACGCTGAAGGGCTCGCCGCTGGAGCGCGATTTGCCAATGTTGTTCACCTCCGCGCGGTGCATGCGGATCACATCCAGGAATGGTTCGCGGTTGACGTAAAAGCCGGGGCACGCGCCTCCCTGGCGCTCCACGCCCGCGGTCAGCGGCGTGGCCGAGGCCACCGGCGGGCAGTTGGCCGCCACAATCGCCGACTGCAGATAAGCCTGCCCGCACATGATCGCCGTCAGCACGGCGGCAAAGTCGCGCCCGGCCGCTGAATCGTACGGCAGCCCCATGGCCATCAGCAGCGCGCCCAGGTTGGCATAACCCAGCCCCAGCGGCCGATAGTCGTGCGAGTTACGCGAGATAGCTTCGGTCGGATAGCCCGAGTTATCCACCAGGATCTCCATGGCCGTGATCATCACTGAGATCGAGTGCCTGTAAGCGGCAATGTCAAAGCTGCCTGCCGGAGTTAGAAACTTGAGCAAGTTAAAGCTGGCCAGGTTACACGCCGAGTTATCCAGGAACATATATTCCGAGCATGGATTCGAGGCGTTGATGCGCGCCGTGTTCTTGCTCGTGTGCCAGCGGTTGATGGTGGTGTCGAACTGCATCCCCGGATCGCCGCAAAGCCATGTGGCCTCGGCAATCTTGCGCATCACATCCCGCGCCTTGTAGGTCGCCACCGGCTCATGGCCCTTCACCGTATAGGTGGTAATCTCGCCGTCATTCTCATAGGCACGCATGAACTCGTCGCTTACGCGCACGGAGTTATTGGCGTTCTGGAAGAAAATGGACGAATAGGCCTCTGAATCCGGCCCCGATCCGTCATAGCCGGCCTTGATCAGCGAAAACGCCTTGGCCTCTTCCTTGGCCTTGCATTCAATGAAATCGAGGATATCCGGATGATCCGCATTGAGGATCACCATTTTGGCCGCGCGGCGCGTTTTGCCTCCCGACTTGATCACCCCCGCAAACGCGTCAAATCCGCGCATGAAGCTGAGTGGCCCCGACGCCTGCCCGCCGCCCGACAGCAGTTCCATGGAGCCGCGGATCGAAGACAGGTTCGTTCCCGTCCCCGATCCCCACTTGAACAGCATCCCTTCCGTCTTGGCCAGGGTCAGGATCGAATCCAGCGAGTCATCCACAGAGTTGATAAAGCAGGCTGAGCACTGCGGATTGCGATAGCCGGTGGCGGAATACTTCACGCCTCCAGTGGCCGGGTCCCAGTGCCAGTTCTGCCCATCCGATTGCGGTTCAAGACGGTCGCAGCCCACGTTGAACCAAACCGGCGAATTGAAGGCCACCTTCTGCGTCAGCAGCATGTGCGCCAGCTCGTCGTTGAAGATGGTCGCATCCTTGGCCGTGGCAAAGTAACCGCCCACCAGGCCCCAGTCGTGGATCGTCTCCACCACCCGCCCCACCAATTGCCGCACGCCCGTCTCCCGCTCCGGCGTGCCCATCTGCCCATGCAGGTACTTTGAGGCCACAATATTGGTGGCCGTCATCGACCAATCAACCGGCACCTCGACATCTTTCTGCTCGAAGATCGAGTTGCCCTTGGTATCGGTAATCGACGCGGTGCGCAGTTCCCACTGCATCTCGTCGTAGGGCGAAACCCCCTCGGTCGAAAAACGGCGAGTGAACATCAGCCCCCTCTGGGTATAGGGAGTCTGCGCTGCGGTAGTGGACGTCTGAAGCTGGGCCTCATTCATGGAGTCTCCTTAGATCGATCACAAGATCGGCAACAAAATTGGTAAATAGCCTCTACTCAGCCGGCGTTAGTTCAGCCTGGCTCGGGCGACGGAAATCTCTGGCATTCAACCGGAATCGGAACGTGAAACCGCTGTAAATTCTTCTCACCCGGGCGGACCCCCTAAAACGGCTTCTCAAGCCGCTTTTCACCACAATTTGTTCAGGGCCGCAGATGAAAAAATACCGCTCTCTGTGGTGCATGTCAACAACAAACCACAATATATTGTACTCCCATGTTATTTTGGTGTACATGGCGCACATGCGCGGCATTCGGTCCCTAAATCCCCGTATTTGCCTGTGGAAACCTCAAAACTACCGTGCCCTGTGCGGATTTTCCCTCTCCTTTTGAGGCTGATTCGGGGTCATTCCGGGCCGGTCCCTGTCCCTTGCCTTCCCTGGTGCAAGCCTAGTCCTCGCCCCACCCGGTCGCAAGCGGACCT
>PMOF01000284.1:11079-23677 GCA_003162495.1 Acidobacteriaceae bacterium | reverse complement strand
CATCCCGGCCAATTTTCGAGAGCGGGCACAATCAAAATCAGTTCACACGGCTGCGCATCCACGCGCGCTGCTTTTTAGAGGAATCGAACCATGCCGTCTCGCCGCTGGCTCTCTCTTGCGCTTTTGCCATTCGCCTACTTCTCTTCCTTCGCTCCGTCTCAGCAGCCGCAGCAGCCCGCATACCTGGACACGACCCTCTCCCCCGCGCAGCGCGCCCACGACCTGGTCGGCCGCATGACCCTCAATGAAAAAGCCAGCCAGCTTGAAGACTGGGCCCCCGCCATCCCGCGCCTCGGCATTCCCGATTACCAGACCTGGAACGAAGCCCTCCACGGCGTGGCTCGCGCAGGCTACTCCACTGTCTTTCCCCAGGCCATCGGCATGGCCGCCACGTGGGATCCAGCCATGGTCCACAGCATGGGTTACGTCATCTCCACCGAGGCTCGCGCCAAGTACAACCAGGCCCAGCGCGAAGACAACCACCGCATCTTCTTCGGCCTCACGTTCTGGTCGCCCAACATCAACATCTTCCGCGATCCCCGCTGGGGCCGCGGCCAGGAGACCTATGGCGAAGATCCGTTCCTCACCTCCAGGCTGGGTGTATCCTTTATCGCCGGCGTGCAGGGCGGCGACCTCAACCACCTCCGCGCCGTGGCCACTAGCAAGCACTTTGCAGTGCACAGCGGCCCTGAAACCCTGCGCCACGGATTCAACATAGACCCCAGCCCGCGCGACCTCGAAGAAACCTATCTGCCCGCCTTCCGCGCCACCGTCACCGAGGGCCACGTGCAGTCGGTCATGTGCGCTTACAACTCCATCGACGAGTGGCCCGCCTGCACCAACAAGATGCTGCTCAAGGAGCATCTTCGCGACGCCTGGGGCTTCAAAGGTTTCGTTGTCTCCGATTGCGGAGCCATCGTCGATGTGTACCAGGGACACAAGAAAACCGCCGACATCGCGCACTCCGCCGCACTCGCTCTTGAGGCCGGCACCGATCTATCCTGCAGCATCTGGACCCCCGGATTCAACTCTCTCGCCGATGCCGTTCACCAGGGCCTGGTCGGCGAAGATCTGGTCACCCAGGCCGCCGAGCGCCTCTACACCGCCCGCTTCCAACTCGGCCTCTTCGATCCGCAAGGCTCCAATCCCCTCGATTCCGTTCCCTTCAGCGCCGACGCATCCAGCGCCAATCGCCAGACCTCGCTCAAAGCCGCCGAAGAAAGCATCGTGCTGCTCAAGAACGACGGCACTCTGCCGCTTAAATCTGCGCCCGGACATATCGCCGTCATCGGCCCCACCGCCGATCTGCTCCCCTCCATCCTCGGCAACTATGTCGGCACGCCCGTTCATCCCATCACTCCGCTCGACGGCGTAATCCAGCAGTTCCGCGCTTCGCCCATCCTCTATGCGCAGGGTTCAACGCTCGCTGCCGGCGTCGGCGTCCCCGTTCCCCGCACCGCCTTCGGACTCAACAAAGGCCTGAAGACTGAGTTCTTCGCCACCCCGGACTGGACCGGCCGCCCGGTCGCCACCGCCATCCTGCCCGAAGTGCAAGCCGACTGGGAAAATGCCGAGCCGGTACCCCAACTGCTCACGCCCGGCTATTCCGTCCGCTGGTCCGGCAAGCTCGCCGTCCCCGCCTCCGGCCACTACGTCTTCACCCTCGAGCCCGCTGACAGCTTCCCTTATTCCCCGGTCGAGTCCTACCGCTTCATCCTCGATGGCAAAGTCCTCTCAGAGGGCAGCCTGCGCCAGGGAAACGACCTCGCCTCCATGGGCAACTTCAAGGCCGCTCCCGGCGCGTCGCCCTCTGCGCCCCCGGTCATGAACTTCCCCAAAGTGGCTTCCATTCCCGTCGACTTTACTGACACTAACCCCCACGATTTCCGCATGGAGTATTCTCACTCCGGCGATCAGGCAGGCGGCGGCCTGACCCTCAAGTGGGAAGCCCCGGCCCAGGCGCAGCTCGATGAAGCCGTGGCCCGCGCCAAGCAAGCCGACGTCGTGGTCGCCTTCGTCGGCCTCTCGCCCCAGCTCGAAGGCGAAGAAATGCGCATCAAGATCGACGGCTTTGACGGCGGCGATCGCACCAGTCTCGACCTGCCCGCTCCCCAGCAGAAACTGCTTGAAGCCCTCGCCGCCACAGGCAAGCCGATCGTCGTGGTTCTGCAAAGTGGCAGCGCCGTCGCCCTCAACTGGGCCAAAGAACACGCCGCCGCCATTCTTGAAGCCTGGTATCCCGGCGTCGAAGGGGGCACCGCCGTTGCCCGCACCCTCGCCGGCGAAAACAATCCCGCCGGACGCCTGCCCGTCACCTTCTACGCCTCGCTCGACGGCCTGCCCGCCTTCACCGACTACGGACTCAAAGGCCGCACCTACCGCTATTTTGAGGGCAAACCCCTTTGGGGCTTTGGCTACGGCCTCAGCTACTCCAAATTCACCTATGGCCCGCTTAAGCTCTCCGCCGATTCCCTGACAGCGGGCGACCCCCTCACCGCCACCGTCACCGTCACAAATGCTGGCACTGTCGCCGGCGAAGAGGTCGTCGAAGCCTACCTCAAGACCCCGCAGAACGACGGCCCCATCCATTCCCTGGTGAGTTTCCAGCGCATCAACATCCGCCGCGGATCGGCACAGGAAGTCACCCTCTCCATCGATCCCCGCTCGCTGTCCAGCGTCGACGAGCAGGGCAATCGCTCCATCCTGCCCGGCCAGTACACCCTGACCGTCGGGGGCGCCCAGCCCCAGGAATCCGAATCCAAATCCGAAGCCGTCTTCACCATCACCGGCTCCCAGCCCCTGCCGAAGTAGCTTCCAAACCCTCGCCGGCCGGGTGCCCCATCCATTGAGCGCTCTTTGCGAAATGGGTGGGAAACCACAGCCCTCAATTTGCTGCGGCCGTCCTCCTTGTCTAACCCAAGAAGCTTGGGTTATGATGTCAACAGATGGGTTCGATCCGCCTCCAAGGCATAAGGTTCGTGGCCTACACGATGGACCACGAGCCTCGTCACGTGCATGGTTTCCACGCCGAGGTTGAGGTAATTGTCGATCTTCGAAGAGACGGCGCGGTCTCGCTCGCGGACAGGACAGACGCTGTCAGGCCGAGCAACGGAAGCAAGTCCGATGTGCGCCACGTGCTGACGGTGGCCGCGAACCACTTTGAGGAACTGGCATTGATTTGGGAGAAGCAACATGAGCGAGCATGAAGTCGCAACAACCGATGACGAAATTGAAGCCGCGCTCGAAAGGGCGAAGATTCACGACCGCGATCCGCTGGCGCAGGCAGTCGACCACATTCCAGCTCACAACCTGCTCATTGTCAGGCTGAGCAACCACCGCCGGCTTGTGCTTCCGATCGAGGACATAGAGGGCCTGGGTAATGCCACACCGGAGCAGATTCAGAACTACGAATTGCTCGGCCATGGAACGGGCATTAGCTTTCCCGACCTTGATGTTGACCTGTACGTTCCCGCCTTGATCGAAGGCGTGTATGGAAACCGTCGTTGGATGGCGCAACTGGGTAAGAAAGGCGGCATCGCCAAAACCGAGGCCAAACGCCGGGCTGCGCGGGCAAACGGCGCCAAAGGTGGAAGGCCAAAGATTACGCGCGCCGCCAGCGCCTGAAAGCATTCCACCGGGTCAGCTCTCCTCGCCAAATTCGTTCGAGGCCAGATTCTACCTCGAATAGCGAGAGACCCTCAATAAGATCGCGGCAGGTCACTCCTTCGGATAAGACGCAGTCCACCGCTCTTCCCGCGCCTCTTGGTGGTCACCGAGGTTCAACCGCGTCATCGCCAGGCGCGCCGAGTCTTCTCGATAAGAAGCAACCGGCCGGAACAGTCCGACGATTGCGCACAACAGCGCCAGGATCAGAAGCAACGCCCCCACCGTCACCAGCGCTAGTCCGCCCATTGCGGCGGGTCCCGCGGTCGCTATGGAAAGTTTCAGGCTCGCCGCCGTGAGAGGGTACGCGGCATTAAAAGCAGCCGTGCCAACACCATAATCACAAATCACAAACAACCCGGCAGCCAGAAACAGAACAGCCAGGAGCAGGGGGCCATCAGATCTCATACGGGTCACCTCATTCGCTTCGCGGGCGCGGGGACTTCCGAGCGCCAAATGCGCCCGCACGCCCCATGCAACTCACCATTATTTGGATGCAATCTGTCCCGGGAAGCGCCGATGCCGCCCGCTCCGGTTGCCAAGACAGAATCCGCAAAAAAAGCGGCAAGAGGATCGCCCCTTGCCGCCAACGGTCGCAACATCAACCGCATCTGCTCTCTGCCTTGTAAACTCGCTACTGCTGGGCTCCCGTTCCCGGCGCCGCACTCTCTCCTGAGCCGGACCCGGCCGGACCCGCGCCCGGCGCTGGCGGTGGCCCCTGATGCCGATCTTGCCCGCCCGGTCTCCAGCCTTCCCGTCCCGGTCTGCCGTCCTCGCGGTCATGTCGGCCCAGCCCTCGGTTGGCGCGGTCGGCCTGCAACTGCTTCCACTGCTCCGGCGTCAGTTTGCCGCGAATCGCCAGCAGAAAACGCGCATTCGCCTTTTCCAGCTCCGCCCGAGCCTGCGCCACCTTATCGATTTGAGCCAGAATCCCGGCCTCATTCGGCTGATCTTCCTGCATCAGCGGTTCCATTGCCAGCTCCGCCTTTTCCAGGCTGGCTCGCAGGTCGATCAGCTTTTCGCGATGCTGCAGCAGCGTCGCGTCCATCGCCTTCCGCTGCTCGTCGGTCAGCTTCAACTTCTCCACGATCTTGGGATTGTTCCACCAGCGTCCGTGGTCGCCCCCGGGCCCAAATGCCCTCTCGAAGGGAGGCCGATGCTCCCCAAACCCCGGCCCACCACCCGGTCCGCCGCCCGGTCCGCCGCCGTTCATTCCGCCACCCGGCCCCTGAGCCAGCACCGACCCAGCCATCAAAACTCCCGCAATGGCCACACCCAACCGCACTGCCATGCCTGCTCTCATCGTCTTGCTCTCCGTTTCATACGCTCAAAATCGCGCTCCTGTTTCGAGCCTTCGTTGTCCATCCAGTTCGTTACTTCGATTCATCCATCAGCTGTGCCAGCGGCTCCATCGCGCTCGGAACTTCCTGCGACACGTCCTTATCGACCTTGGCCAGCAAATCCTCTTCGGTATCCTTAGCCTGCTCGGCGGCCATCAGGCGCTGCTGCTCGGCTGCCCGCGCCGCCGCCACCCGCGCCCGCTCCTGCCGTTGATGATGTTCATAGACCCCGCCGACCGCTCCTCCCGCCAACAGCGCGCACCCCAGCGCCCACCCCGCCGCCAGCCGCCAACTCCTCTGTCGCACTGTTTTCGCCGCCATCCGCGGCCGGCTCATCTCCGCCTCGCTCCATGCCCGCACGCTGGCGCGGAAGTTCGCCAACGCTTCCTCGAGCGCCAAATCCCGCGCCTCAGCCGCAACCTGTTGCGCCTGCTCCGCCTGCGCGTCCAACCGGTTCGCCCATTTGTCCCTGAAATTCATCGCTTCCCTCCCAGTTCCGCGCGCACTTTCCCCACCGCTCGAGACAGGTGCGCCTTCACCGTCCCCTCGCTCAACCCCGTAGCCCGCGCAATCTCGCTCAACTCCCGCTCCTCCACATAGCGCAGCAGAAACACCGTCCTCTGCCGCTCGCTCAACCCTTTCACCGCCTGCCAAACCCGCCCCACTTGCTCCCGCGCCAGCATCTGCTGCTCCGCCGACCGCTCTCCGCTCGGCAGCCATTCCCCGGCCTCGGCCGCATCCACAGAGTTGGTGTGCGCATGCCGCCAAAACTGCATGCGCCGATTCCGCCAGTGGTCCTTCTGCAGGTTGATCGCAATCCGCATCAGCCAGGTCATCGCGCTCGACTCGCCGCGAAAGCTCCCCCAGTTCCGATGCGCCTTCAGAAAACACTCCTGCGTCAGCGTCTCCGCCAGGTCCACGTCGCGCGTCGACGCCAGCAGAAACCGGAATATCTGCGGTCGGTGACTCGCCACCACCCGCGCAAACTCTTCCGTGGCAGTCTCCAATTCCCGCACAGCCACCGTCTCTGCCGTAGCCCGCCTCATCGTTTCCAAAACTGTGCCGGCCGCCATCCCTCAGGTAGACGCCCGCCCCGGCTGCAAGTTTACAGCCGCGCCACAATTCTTCCCTCTCGTGAAGGGTACAGGCTGGTAGGTCAGGGCTTCAGCCCTGACTCTCAAGCCCACCCAAAATCGGAAAGATCGTTGAAGGGTACGGGCTTCAGCCCGTACTTGAACCCACCTAAAAAATCTATACCGACCCACTTTCGAAGCGCGCGTTGCCCTGATAGCGCCAATTGAGAAAAGCCATGCCTCACCAGCTCAATTTAGAACCGAGACCAAGTATGCTTCCGTATTGAGGTAAACGGGGCTGTCGCATCCTTGCCTAAGCGGAGGTCCTAATTATGAAGCAGAGTTTCGCGGCAATGATCCTTGGTGGTACCGGTCAAGTCGGTGGTGCAGCCGTCGCGGAACTGCTGGCAATTCCGGAATGCCGGGAAGTGGTGATGTTCACCAGAAAGCCCATCGCGGCGCGATCGCGGGTGCGCAACGTCGTTCTTGATACCGGCGCTGCGGACTTTGCCGAGCGCACTGCCGCCCTTGCTCGCGGAGTTATAAGCCAAGGTCCCGTCAGCGCCGTGAGCTGTGTGGGTGTCGGTTCTGGATCGGGGCGCTGGAGCGAAGAAGAATTGCAACAACTTGAGGTCGGCGTCGTCGGCGCCTTTGCGCGTGGCTGCCATGACGCCGGAATCGCCCAGTTTTGCCTGCTTTCTGCGGCAGGAAGCACAGCCCGCAGCCGGTTTCGCTATGCGCGAGTCATGGGCATGAAGGAAGACACCGTGCGTAATGTCGGTTTTGCCCGCCTCGCCATATTTCGCCCCGGCATCATTGTCGGCAACGCTCATACCCCGGCCTGGGTCGGTTGGTTGGGAAGCCTCGTGCCTGGGCCGTTCGGCAATATCGATCAGCGAATTCTCGGTCGCTCAATCGCCGCTGAGATAGCTTTGCACAGTCGAGAGGCTGGTGAAGTCACCCTCGAAAATGCGGCAATGAAAAGACTCGCTGCGCAGTTCAATAGCGTGCTTTAGGAATTTTTGCGTGGAGCGCATCGGCCTGTTAGCTTCAACTGAGCCCGGATCAAGTCCTGGGGTTAGTGTGTGCGATGGAAGCCCATTGCGTTCCAAGGCTAGTAAAGGGCCGTCCAAACCTCTCCAGTGCTATCCGCCGAAAGCGATTTTGGAACGCAACCGTCTGCTCCCAAAGAGGACTCTCAAGTTTCGCGGCTTCGTCGCGTCTCCCGTTTTGGGTTAAATCCAAGGGGGGAATGTTTTATCTCTTCTCTCAATTCGGCACAAAACGAGAAAAATCTTGATTTGCGCCGCTGGCGCCCGCAATTCCGCCGTCTTTTTTTGCATCCGCGGGCGACGATCCGCACGTATAAAGAAGATGTGATGACGCTACGCTTACTCTTATCTCGCACGGCTTCGGTAACTTTCATTCTAATAGCCACGCTTTTTCAAGCTGCTGACGCTCGCACACAGACGATCCACGCGCCGGATGGCCATTGGGAGGGCACTATGGTGCGAGAGGGAGCGAGCCTGCCCGTTCGCTTTGATTTTCGTACAGATGGCGGAGCCGTGACGGGCCGCTTCACATCCGAAACCCAAAGTGCCATGGAGTACCCGCTTTCCAAGGTCGACTATTCCCCTCCCGCGCTGCACTGGAAACTGGCTTCACTTGTCTTTGACGGCGTGGTATCTCCACAAGAGATAAGCGGGACCTTTTTGGACGGGAAAGAAAAAGGAGCGTTTTCGCTAAAGCCGGTCAGGCCGGAAGAACCGCCCTACCGCCGGGAAGAAGTCACGTTCCGCAACGGCTCCGTAGTACTGTCTGGCACGCTTCTGCTTCCGCGCTCTACCGCACCCAGGCATCGTTTTCCTGCATGGAAGCGGCGCCGAGAGCCGATGGGGAACGCCTTTCTAATACGCCGGTGGACCCAAGCCTCGCCGGAATCTCAACGCTCTTCATGTCGCTGGCAACAGAGACTATACACCTGTCATTATTCCGGGAGCTGCACACAACCTGACTATCCAATGGGAACCGGGTCAACCGTTCTTTTGGTGGCACACTGCGCCCGGCTATACGGATCTGGTGACCGCGTGGGTGAAGGCCCGTTTCTCCGGGATAAACTGAGCACCCAACGCTGCCCCGTATTTTGTTCGCCGCCATTCTCAGCCTCGTCCCCGCCCCGCCAACTTGCCAACTCGCTGCCTTTCTATTCCAAAGTCCCTATTCCCTGTTCCCTGTTCCCTCTATTTACAACTGGCCACCGAAAAACTGTAAGCTGTCTTTGCCATGCTCCTCGCCTCCCTCCGCGAACAAGTCCTCCACGCCAACCGCGAGATCGCCCGCCGCGGACTGGCCCCGCACACCTTCGGCAATGCCAGCGGCATTGATCGTTTGGGTATTGATGGCACCGGCCGCGAACCGCTTGTCGTCATCAAGCCCAGCGGCGTCGATTACGCCTCGCTCACCCTCAACGATCTGGTCGTCGCCAACCTCGACGGCAAAATTATCGAAGGCTCTCTGCGTCCCTCAAGCGACCTCGATACCCACACCTGCCTCTATCGCGAATTCCCCCAGATCGGCGGCATCGTCCACACCCATTCGGAGTTCGCAACCTCATGGGCGCAGGCCGGCCGCCCCATCCCCTGCCTCGGCACCACCCACGCCGACTACTTTCATGGCCCGGTTCCGCTCACCGAACCCCTCACTGCCGAGGAGGTGGCCGAGGGCTACGTCCGCTCGACCGGCGCCGTCATCGCCCGCCGCTTTCGCATCGAGGGCCTCGACCCGCTCGCCGTCCCCGGCGTCCTGGTCTCCGGCCATGCCCCCTTCGCCTGGGGCAAAACTCCCGCCGAAGCTGTCGAGCACGCCGACGTCCTTGAATACATCGCCCGCCTCGCCTACCGCACCATCCTGCTCCGCCTCGGCCCTGACTTTCCCGGCCCGTCCGATTCCGGAATTCCCCAGTACGTTTCCGAACACCATTACCAGCGCAAGCACGGCCCCAAAGCCACCTACGGCCAGCGCTGAAAACGCAACCCAGGATACGCGCAATCCGTCAGTCCGCAATTCTCATTCGAACTGGTCAATTGCGCGTCACCGGAACCCGATAGGTCTATGTTCTGAGCGAGCTGGGCTTCGACAGAGAATGGGCGCCGGGAGTAGAAGCGACACATGCTATGCCAGCCAGGATGGTAGAGACGAAACCTGCCAAACTCCGAGCACCCGAGCCGAATTGCCCGGCACAGGATCATCAATCGTCATCATTGGCGTCCCAAGAGAATATGGCCTTATTTCAACGTTGACATCTCTCCATGCGCCGCTCGGAACATCCGTGTTCACCGCCGTTGCCGGATCTGTTGTACAGATAAAATGCTTTGCCTTTGAACGCTTGATATTTCGCAAAAGGCTCTTTGCATCCCGAAAAGACAGATGAAAAATAACCTCGCGGCATAAAATCGCGTCAACATCGGGAAGAGGATCGGAACAGCCATTCAACACCGTGAATTTGCGCCTGTCATCCTCGTATTGATTCCTGTTCTCTTCGATCACGCTGGCAACAATATCCGCGCCAATATAAAACTGCCTGAGATTCACATTGCGCATCCAAAAATAGTCTCCGCAGCCCAGATCGAGGAATGATTCCGCGCCTATTAGGTCCAGCAGTTTTGGCAGCTCATTAGAAACCCGCTGAGTCGCGAGAGCAGATGATCCATGACCCGAAGCCGACTCGCCCTCGCGTCCGCCGGACCACACCTTATTCTTGTATATAAAATCAAATCGCCCTGCCAATTCATCGTGCTGAAGATAGTCGACATTCTGGCCCTTCAACCTCCAAAACCAAATGATCGCCCTCTCAACACCAATCCGCATTAACGCGCTGTACACTTTTGACTTAACCGTCGAGCGGATTGTCTTAAGAGTTGGCATCTTCAGGCCTCGCACCTTCGCGTATCCCCATTCTACGAAGGCCGGACGCTTTATCCTCGCTGCCAGTTGCCCCTCTCCTTCATCAGCCGGAGTTTGTTTGCGAAATTGTTTCGCATGGGACTGAATTCCGTTCTCAACGTCGCGCAGGCCGCATGGCCATCAGAAGCTGACGCGCCCGAATCGCCCGAGTCAGTTGCCGCGGAGTTCTCGAGAGAGCGTTGCGGCTCAACGCCCACTTCATGTCCGGCAAATGCCAGAAGGCGCAACGCCGCAGCACGGCGGCGGGCGGCTGCACATGCAGGGTTCGACCCGACCAGTAGCGTACTACCAGCTCCGCGTCGCCTGCTTCTCCGATCGCGAACTCATGGGACAAGCCATTCAGCGCGACCGAAACGATGGATTCGTCGCCGACGTGGTGCAGGGAATCGCAGAGCGACAGGTAGGTGGGAAGCAAACGGTTGCACTCTGCCGACAGGCGCGCGAAGAACGAAGGAATGCCAAGGATGAACTCGCCACCGTACCACAGCGGGAAGGCGTTTGGCGCACCCAGCCTGGCCAGATCCTGCTGCACCACCTGACGGGAATAGGCCGGAAAGATTTGCGCGGAGATGTCATAAATCCAGGCTTCCATCGCGCGGGGTTTTTCCAGCATCTGCTCGACCGCCGCGCCGTCCTTTGAGAGCACCATGTCCAGATCGAGAAGGCAGTTCGGCCACGTCTCCTGGGAAAAGCGCTCAAAGACGCGCAGCTTGTGATGGGCGGCATAGAAACGCAGATGAAGAGGAAAGACAGGATCGATCTCCAGCAACGCGGGCGTGAGCAAGCCTGCATTCGCGCCGGCCAGCATCAGCAGGCGATCGGGGTCGTTCGTGAATACGCGCAGGCTCTTGCCGGAGTGTGCAAGCGACTCCGCAAGACGAACCGCCATGGCCACATAGGCCAAAGCAGCAACAGCATTCAGCCGCCCCATATTGACAGGCCTCTGGCTGGTGAACATCATCAACGTGCTGAATCGCGTTTCCTGCCAGGTACAAAGCATCGATCGGGTTCTCCTGCCGCATCCCGCCCGTTTGGCGCCGTTGAAATGGTGAATTTCACCTTGATATTACTCGGTCAAGAGTGACATGAGTCTGCTTCCATCTTGGTGGCGCCGGCCACGCCGAGGCAGTCCACTTAGGGCGCTGCGCCGCCAACCGGATGTTCCCCGGCAACCGAAGCGTTTGCAAGCCGATCTCGACGGTTTTGCCCAAGCCGCCCGGACACGCAAACCTCATTGGAATTGCCTTCAGTGGATATGTCCCTCTACGAGTCGCAAAAGTCCACCTCACCTGGGAAGCACAGACAACTCGTGTATTTTCAACATTTTATAGGTTTCAATAGTGCGATCCCTTTCTTTGTATCCAACATTCCATTTTCTGCATTTTCTTCGGGAATGCCGCCTGCTCGGGTTGACAATCGACGGAACCAGACGTCCCTATCTAGCGTACTCTCAATCGATTGCCAATCGTTACTTGCGGATTCCGCACATTCTCCTGACTGGCAGTCGACGTGCAACATGGACCAGAGGTTAGCAACAAACATCAGAAGGATGTAAGAGCAAACCCCCATGGAGAGCAGCCTCTTCAACCGCTTGCAGGCGACACTGCTGGTCGTGGCCACGGCCAGCCTCTTCGTGCTTGCGGTCTTGAATCTCCGCCAGGAGAACCATTTCCAGCAACCCGACGATGGGGTCTGGTGGCGCGAGGTTGCGGGCGGGCTGGAGGCGGAGAAAGTGCTTCCGGACATGCCCGGCCAGCGGGCCGGTATTCAGCAGCATGACCTCCTCACCGGGGTAAAGGTGCTGCCGATGAGTTCTGCCCAGCGCTCCGACATCCAGACCCAGACCCTGCTCCCCGAAGATAGACAACCCGAAGACAGGGTGCAGCCGGCAAATCCGCGTCAGCCGGGCGGCGTCCAGGCGCGCGGGCTGCAGGGTGAAGTCAACTACGCCCCCACCCTGAAGCTGTCCGATCTGGAACGCGCGCTTTATCGCACCGGGGTCTATGGGGAGGCTTACTACGCAATCACCCGCGCCGGCATTCCGCTCGACACGCCCGTGGAGGTCTACCCCGAGCCGTCGGACCGGGGCCTGACCCAGGGCTTGCGAGTCATCGGGCTTATCTACCTGATCATCGGCTTCTATGTCCTGTTCCGCCGCTGGGGGGCGCCGCGCGCCACTCACTTTTACCTCTTCTGCCTGGTCTCCTTCGCGTTCTACGCGCTCAAGTACACCGGCAAGGTCGACGCCAACGGCTCCTGGGACTGGCTCGATCAGATCGTCTTCTGGGCCAACGTGGTGGCCGAGTCGCTGCAGCCGGCCCTGTTCCTGCATTTCGCCTTAAGCTTCCCAGAGGAACGATTCAAGAACATCCACCGTCGCTGGCTGCTGCCGCTGGTCTATGCGCCCGGCGCCGCCCTGCTTGCACTGTGGATCTGGACCATCGCCACCCGGCAGGCAACCGGCCTGCTGCTGCATCGCCTCAATCAGATTTCCACCGCCTACGACTCTGCATTTTACGTGCTGGCCGCCCTGCTTTTCCTGCGCAGTTATAGCCGGGC
>PMOF01000284.1:0-11041 GCA_003162495.1 Acidobacteriaceae bacterium | reverse complement strand
TCCCTGGTCTTTCTCCCCCTCACCTTCAGTTGGGCTATTGTCCGCTACCGGCTGATGGATACCGATCTGATCTTCAAGCGGGGCGTTGCCTATACGCTGGCCACCGGCCTCATCTTCGGCGCCTCCTATGGAATCATCGCGCTGATCGCGCTGGTGGTCCACAACGGCATGCCGGAAGCTGTGCGCGAATGGGGCCTGGTGCTGACCATTCTGGTGACCGCCGCCATCTTCGACCCCCTCAAGCGCAAGATTCAAGCCGGGGTCGACCGGGCCTTTGACCGCCATCGCTACGACTACCGCAAGGCGCTGGTAGAGTTCGGCCGCGGCCTCAGTTCGGAAACCGATCTCGATGCGCTGCTCACGTCCATTGTGGAGCGGCTCCCGCGCACGTTGCTCGTCGCCCGCGTGGCCATTTTCCTCACGGGGGAGTCCGAGGGCGGCGGGCGCCTCCGCCTGGCCGCGGCTCACGGCCTTCCCGCATCGGCCGGATCAAGCTCCGCGCAGGACCGGCTGGGATCGGGCTCCCTGGCCTTGGGCTTCCTCGACTTCGACCAGGCCAGGGACCACACCCATATCTTCCTCGAAAATGCGCAGCAGGCTCTGCATCTGCCTGAGGATCAGCGGCGAACTGCCGCCATGCTCGACCTGAACTACTACCTTCCTTGCCGCGTGCCCGGAGACCCGAAAAAAGACGGGGCCAGCCAGCGCACCATCGCTGTCATCGGCCTCGGCCGCACCATCGGCGGCGACTTCCTCTCCAGCGAGGACGTGGAGTTGCTCGAATCGCTGGCCAGCTACATCGGCATCGCCCTGCAGAACACCAGCCTGTACGCTCGCCTGCAGGACAAGATCAGCGAGTTCGAACGCCTGAAAGAGTTCAACGAAAACATCGTTGAATCCATCAACGTCGGCATCCTGGCCATCGATCTCGACGACCGCATCGAGAGCTGGAACGCGCAGATGGAGGCCATGTACGCTCTCAGCCGCGCCGAGGCACTCGGCCAGCCGCTGCGCGCCGTCTTCCCCTTGGACTTTGTCGAGGCGCTCGATGGCTTCCGCAACGAGCAAGGCGTGCATCACCTCTACAAGTTCCGCCTCACCACCCGCGCCGGAGAACAGCGCACCGCCAACATCGCCGTTGCGCCCCTGCTTTCGCGCGACTTCGTCTCCGTGGGACGCATTGTCCTGGTCGACGACATCACCGAGCGCGTCTCGCTTGAGGCCCAGCTCTCCCAGGCCGATAAGCTCAGCTCCATCGGATTGCTGGCCGCCGGCGTGGCGCATGAGATCAACACTCCGCTGGCCGTGATCTCTTCCTATGCGCAGATGCTTTCAAAACAGTTGCGCGGCGATGCTCGGCTCGGCCCGGTGCTTGAAAAGATCACTCAGCAGAGCTTCCGCGCCGCTGAGATCGCCAACGGCCTGCTCAACTTCTCCCGCACCTCGACCACCGAGTTTCGCGACACCAATCTGAATCAGGTGATTCGTGACACGCTCTCTTTGCTTGAGCACCAGTTCAAGACCGCGCAGATTATCGTCGATCTTGAACTCGCCGAACAACTGCCCGCCATCAGCGGCAACCCCGGAAAGCTGCAGCAGGTCTTTCTCAATCTGCTGTTGAACGCCAAGGAAGCCATGCCCGGAGGCGGCCGCCTGCGCGTGGTCACGCTGGCTAACGGACACGTCGAAGCCATCGTGCACGACTCCGGCGCCGGCATTGCGCCCGAACACCTCAAGCGCATTTACGACCCGTTCTTCACCACCAAAACCACGCCCAAGCCGGGCGACCGGCGCGGCACCGGCCTGGGTCTCTCCGTCTCCTACGGCATCATTCAGGAGCACGCGGGCAAGATTCATGTCGAGAGCGCGATCGGCGCCGGCACAACCTTTCATCTCGAGTTTCCCTTGCTAAGGAATTCCGTCCATGCCTGAAGTCGACCTGCCACTGAATTTGCCTGCATCGCTCCCGGCCGCATCCAGCGCCGCGGCGGGCGCCAGCATACTCGTCATTGACGACGAAGCCGGCATCCGCGAGTCGCTCGAAGTGTTGCTGACGCTCGAGGGATATTCGGTGAGAGTGGTCAACGATGGCGAGCAGGGCCTGCGCATTCTGGAGCTGGAAAACTTTGACCTGGTGCTTCTCGATCTGGCGCTGCCTGGACAAAGCGGACTCGAGCTGTTGCCGCAGATCAAAGACCGCCAGCCGGAGCTGCCGGTAATCATGATCACTGCCTATGGCACGGTGGATAACGTCGTAGAAGCCGTCCGCGCCGGCGCTGAAAACTTTGTTCAGAAGCCGTGGGACAACGAGAAGCTGCTGGCCGACATTCGCTCCGCGGTTGCTCGCCATCGTGCGGAAGAAGAGAACCTGCAGCTCAAGCGCGCCCTCAAGCAGCGCTACAACTTTGCCAACATCGTGGGCAAAAGCGAATCCATGCTCAAGGTTTTCGACCTCGTGGCCCAGGTCGCGCCCAGCCGCTCCACGGTCCTCATCCAGGGCGAGAGCGGCACCGGCAAAGAGCTCATCGCCAAGGCCATCCATGCCAACTCGCCCCGCCGCGACAAGCCCTTCGTCCCCATCAACACCGGCGCCATGCCCTCCGAGCTGCTCGAGTCCACGCTCTTCGGCCACGTCAAGGGCGCCTTCACCTCCGCTGTCGCTTCAAAGAAAGGCCTCTTCGAAGTGGCCAACGGCGGCACGCTCTTCCTCGATGAAATCGCCACCATGGGCACCGACACCCAGGCAAAAATCCTTCGCGTTCTCCAGGACCGCCGCTTCATGCACCTGGGAGGCATTCAGGAAATCCAGGTGGATGTGCGCATCATTGCCGCCACCAACATCGACCTGCGCCAGGCCGTGCGCGACGGCCGTTTCCGCGAGGATCTCTTCTATCGCCTCAATGTCATCACCGTGGATTTGCCGCCACTGCGCGCGCGCCGCGAAGACATTCCCCTGCTCGTCCAGCACTTCCTCGAGTTCTACGCCAAGGAAAACGAAGTCCCTCCGCGCAAGCTCTCCGCCGACGCTCTGCGCGCCCTGGTCGATTACGAGTGGCCCGGCAATGTGCGCGAGCTTGAAAACTCCATCGAGCGCGGCGTCGTGCTCTCCTCGGGCCCCGTCATCGGCTCCGATCTGCTGCCCGGCCACATCACTGGCCGCAGCTTCCAGGACGCCCTGCTCGAACACAACCCCAACGCCTCGCTCTTCGACATCCTCGAAGACATCGAGCGCCGCATCATCATCGAGAAACTCGAGCGCTGCAACGGCAACCAGACCGACGCCGCCGAGCAGTTCCGCATCCCTCTCTCCACCCTGAATCAGAAGATCAAGCGCCTGGCCATCGAAATTCGCAAAAAAGGCAGAGAGTAAGACAAGGACGCTGCCACACTTCGCTCAAATCGGCCTGCTGTGCAGAATCTCGAACCGCCTCTTCAGCCGCAGGAATGGGCTCTCGAAGAACTCGTAGGAAATGACGGCCGCTGTTGCTGTCAGCCCGAAAGCCAGCGCGGCTGAGGCCCACTGATAAGCGAGTCCGCGCGACGGATCGAAGAACGCCTTGGCGAATGCGATCGCCAGCACATGATAGACATAGAGCCCATACGATATCTTGCCCAGTGCCGCTGCCCACTGCGGTATGTGCGATGGACCAATCATGCAAAACCCTTGCAGCACGGCGGCGCACCCCAGGGCGATCAGTGCGTACGCGATCATCAATGTCGCACCGTTCGAGGTCGTTCCTGCTCCCTCCGGCTGTTTCACTTGAGAAAAAAACAAGCCGCAAACCACAGAACCGGCCCGCCAATCACTAACCCCAAGCCCATCCAGGCATTGCGCCAAGTCGTGCGTCTCTTGGCCAGCGCCATCAGAATCCCCGTGGAAAACATTTCAAATTGCACCAGCGTATTTGCCCAAACATGAGGGTCCGTTACAGCGTGCCGCTCGCCCAGCAGGAACAGTGTAATATTCGCTGCTGCAATCATGCCGAGAGCCGACACTGCCAGCCCGCTTCTCGAAAAGCAGCGCATCGCCCATGGCCATAGAAGATAAAACTGTTCCTCTATGGAGATGCTCCACAAAGGATACATCGCGTTGTGAAGCCATCCGAATGCGGCACAATAGAAGTTCCCGGCAAGAAACAGATACGCCACAAAGCCCATGATGTCTCTCGTCTGACGGAAGAGAAGGGCCATCGCCACACCAATGGCAATTCCTAAATAGTAAAGTGGCCAGATGCGCAGCATTCTGCGTAGATAGAACTTGCGGATTGAGATTGAGCCATTGCTTTCGCGTTCACGCAACAGAAGGCCGGTAATCAGATAGGCGCTGAGCGTAAAAAACAGGCACAAGCCCATGGCAGACGCCTCGCGGAGCGACGAATCAACTTGCAGGGCGCGCTCACCCGCCGCCGTAAACAGATCATATTTCTTGAAGTCAACGGGTGAAAGAAAATGGTGAATGAAGACCAGCAGAAAGGCGAAGAATCTCACCGCATCCAGCTCCGACCGATAGCCCCACACAAGCTCTTTGCTGGCGGAGTCTGCCGTCTGGACGGAAGGGGTGTCCCCGGAAATTGCAACCAACGCGCACCCCCATCCATTTATACCAAGCCTGTCAGTTGTTGGATCAGAATATTATCTATTCAACTTGGTTCAGTCCGGCGCCTGCCCTGCGCGATCTCAAAAATAAGAGTTCTAAAATGTCAGGCTCCAATCGGCTCATGTTTTTTTCCGGTGTTGCTCGAAGCTTCTACCCATCTTTTCAGAAACCCTTTCAATTCTTCCGGCGGCCGCAGCCACACCTGCGCAGCGGTTTCCCGCCGATCCCGCCGCACCAGCGCGCTCAGCCCACACGAGCCCACCGCGTTGACAGCCCGAAACGCCGCCTCGTCGGTCAAATCGTCGCCCAGGAAAGCCACCGGACAAGCCTCCGGCCCCGCCGCTCCAAACTCCGCCAGAATCGCCTCGACTGCACCGCCTTTGTCGCGCCCCGCGCGCAACTCCAGCCCGGCTTCGAACTCCAGAAGCCCCAGCCCATCCATCTGCGCCAGCGGCTCAAAAAGCGCCCGCGCCTTCTTTTCAATCGACTTTGCTTTTTGTGCGGAAGCCCCGCGCCAGTGCATCACCACCCCGTTGGCCTTGTCTTCAAAGAGACCGCCGAGACTGTCGCGCCGCAGTTTTTCCCGCAGCCCATCCAACATGGCTTGAGTCGGCGCCGTTGCTGCTTCCAGCTCCCGCCGCCCATCCGGGTAAAGCCGCTCCGCTCCATGCAGGCCCCAGGTCTCGAGCGCCGGTTCCAGTCCCAGCATGGGTGCAATTTCTCCCGCGGGCCGGCCGGTGACTACTGCCATGCGCGTCCGGCCCTGGCGCTGAATCCGCTCCAGCAACTCACGCACGCCAGCCCAGGGTCGCGCCCTGAAGCGGTCAACCCGGAACGGGGCCAGTGTCCCATCGTAATCCAGCAACAGCAGGGGGTTTGCGCGCTTGGTAAAACTGCTGAAGAATTCATCCAGCCTGTCCGCCGCTTTCGAGGTCAACGTTCGCTCGCTTTCTAAGCTAGTTTACGATGTGTCCTGCTTAGAGGGGGAACAATGGCCGGCCCGGTGCGCCCCGGGTCGGATAATTCAATGCCCTCGGCGCTCTCGATGCGCAACTCGCGCAGGTCGCCCAAGATGTTGGCCGCCCAGCGATACACATTGTGCTCCATCAAATGGCGTCGCATCCGCTGCATGCGGATCCGCCGGTCTCCGCGCGGCATCTCCAGGGCGTGATGGATCGCCTCGGCCACGCCTTCAATGTCATAGGGGTTCACCAGCAGCGCATCGCCCAGCTCCACCGCTGCTCCGGTAAACTTGCTCAGCACCAGCACGCCGTCTTCATCGTCGCGCGCCGCCAGATACTCTTTGGCTACCAGGTTCATCCCGTCATGCAGTGAAGTCACAAGGCAAACCTCCGCCGCCCGGTACCAGCGATTCACTTCTTCGTGGCTGCATTGGCGCTCGATCAACACGATCGGCCTCCAGTGCGCCGTCTGATAACGCGTATTGATCCGCTCCACTGTATCTTTGACCCGCGTGTGCAACTCCACGTAGCTGGGAATGCGGGTGCGGCTCGGCGCTGCGATCTGCACCATCGTCAGCCTCTCCAGATGCCAGGGATGCTCTTCCAGCAATTGCTCGATGGCCAGCAGCCGCTCCACAATGCCCTTTGTGTAGTCCAGCCGGTCCACGCCCAATACCAGGCAATCGCTGCGCACGCCAAACTCCTCCAGCAATTCTTCGCGTGTCGATTCCCATCCAATCCGGTCCCGATTGAGTCCATTCATGGCTACGCTCACCGGATAGGGCCGGACCGTGGTCGTATGTCCACGCCGGCGCGCCGTCATGTGCTCGCGGTCCGTGCGCGACTCCAGCACCCGATCAACCGTGGACAGAAAATTATTGCAGTGCAGCGGAATGTGAAAGCCGATCAGATCGGCGCCCAGCAGTCCGTCCAGCAGCTCTGCCTGCCATGGGCAAATGCCGAACGCCTCTGGATTGGGCCAAGGAATATGCCAGAAAATCGCCACACGCGCATCCGGCCGCGCCGCCTTCACCAGCTTAGGTAGCAGCGCGAAATGATAGTCCTGCACAAACACCACTGGATTGACGCAGCCCTCCATCTCATCCAGCAAAGCCGCGGCAAACTTCTCGTTCACGCGCTGATAGCACTCCCAGTCCGATGAGCGAAAGATGGGCCGGGTGTGCGCGATGTGGCAGAGCGGCCATAACCCCTCATTGGCAAACCCGTCGTAGTAGCCTTCCTCTTCCTCGCTCGAAAGCCAAATCCGGCGCAGGCTGTAGCGCGGATCCTCCGGAGGCACGCGCAGCCGGTCGAACTCATCCACTGTCGATGAATCGGCATCGCCGCTGCCGTGGGCCAGCCAGACCCCGTCGCAGGCGCGCAACACCGGCTCGATCGCCGTCACCAGCCCGCTGGGAGGAACCACGCATACAGTCTCCCGGCCCCGCCGCTCGTGCATATAAGGCTCGCGGTTCGAAACCACAAAAATGCGGCTTGACCCGGAGCGATCGCGCACATGCACCGCCAGCCGTTCCGCGGTCCACTGGTGCTCGCCGGCATCGCGCAGCCGGGCCTCGGCCGCCGCCGCCGCGCGCGCGCCGATCAGGCTCTCCGCCATCGTCTCCACTTCCCGGGCCAGCGGCATGAACATGTTCAGTTCGCCCGAATGGCCGTGCTCTTCCCCCTCCGCCCCATCCCTGCCATGGCCCAGCCGCACCCGCCGCAGCCGCTCCACCACCCGGGTCATCGGCCGGGTCAAGAACCAGCGCACCATCACCAGGGTCACGCCCACGATCAGCACAACAAAGGCTGCGATGCGCCAAAAACTCCGCTGCCACACCGCCGCACTCTCCGCACGAATGTAACCTGCGTCCTCCAGGACCACCAGTACCCCGGTGAGATGACCATCCGCATGTAAGGGGATCGCGTCCTCCAGCCACTCCCGGTCCGCATCATGATCGAAGGCCATAAGCCCGACCCCTTGATCGATCACTTTTTCCACGGGACCGGCGGGCATTTTCAAGAACACATCCTCGGGTCCGGCAGAGGTCACCAACCGCCCTTCCGGGTTATAAACGGCCATGCCCAGAGTCTCCTCCCTGGTATTAAGCCTTGCGACCGCTGCTCTAATGGTGTTGGCCTTGCCTCCCGCAACCGAATCCTCAAGCTCCCCTTTCAGATTCGTTGCCAGCCAGGCCGTCCGCTGCTGCAGGTCCCGGCGCAACATGTGCTTATGTGCCAGCACCTCAAAGTAAGTCGAGGCAACCGACACCAGGGTGATCCCGGTAATCAGTGCAAGGATCAACCGCAGCCGAAATGAGCGCATTGAAACCCTCCCTATAAAGCTGCCGGGCAGAAGACCGCTCCCGGAATCCGACGGAACTCCCCTTAAGGGCAAAGCACACCAATGGCCAATTGCAAGTGACTCAAAGCAGGGGTTCGGCCCTTGCCGGGGGACAACCGCGGCGTGAATTTTCTTCACCCGCGCCGGTAATACCTGCCTATCCCAGGGCGGATGATTCGCCCCCATCGCGATTCTGGTTGCGCCGCCCTCAGCGCCTCCTTCTCTCAGCGCGCCAAACCCGCCTCCGCTTCATGCGCTATTCTGTCCATGCGGTATCGGTCCCCTGATCCCGGCATCGGTGCGCAACGGGCCGGCAAACATCGAGTCACAACGACAGCGCTCGCCTCTATTCCCTTTAAAACCGGCAAAAACTCATGGCAATCGATTTGATCGACAGAACCGGCAAGCAACTCGTGCTCACCATGCAGGAGTATTCCCTTTTCGTCTATGACGCTGTCACAAACCTCTTTCGTCCTCCCCGCTACTGGCCGGATTTCCTCATCCAGTCCGACGTCATCGGTTTCGGCTCAGCGTTCATTGTGCTGCTTTCGGGCTTCTTCACCGGCGGTGTGCTGGCCTTGCAATCCGCAGCCACGCTCTCTGAATTCGGCGCCACCGCCATGACCGGACGCTTCGTCAGCCTCACCATGATCCGGGAGCTCGGTCCCGTCCTTACCGGCATCATGGTCTCCGGACGCAATGCCTCTTCCATGGCCAGCGAGCTAGGCTCAATGGTCGTCACTGAACAGATAGATGCCATGCGCGCCCTCGGAGTTGACCCGATGCGCAAACTGGTTACACCCCGCCTCTTCGCCTGCATCTCCATGCTCTTCTTTCTCACCATCATCGCCGACGCTTTCGGCATCGTGGGCGGCGGCGCCGTCACCGTCTTTATGAGCGGCCAGGATGGCACCCAGTACTTCTCTTCGGCGTGGGAGGCGCTCCGCTATCCGGACATTCTGCAGGGGTTGGTCAAGCCCCTTTTCTCCGGCTTCATCATCGCCTCCATCGGATGCTTTTATGGCATGAGGACCACGGGCGGCACGCAGGGTGTGGGCCGTTCCACCATTCAGGCCGTTGTTACTTCGTCCGTGCTGATCATTTTTGTGGACTTTCTCGTCACCCGGATCATGCTCGGTCTCTTTCCCCCTTTATGAATCAGACCAGCGATTCCGCCCCGTCCGGCCGCCAGTCCGGACAAGTGCCGGCGCCGCAGGCGGTTGCCGCCGGCTCGGACGATGCTCCGCCGGTCCTGGTCTTTCGCAACGTTTCCATCCAATTCGACGGCCCGCCGGTGCTTCAGGACGTCAGCTTCTCAGTAGCGCAGGGAGAGACCCGCATCCTGCTGGGGCCTACGGGCGTGGGCAAAAGCGTCCTGCTCAAGCTCACCAACGGCTTGCTCAGCCCGGACCAGGGATGCATCCAGCTCTTTGGGGAAGATATCTCCAGGATGTCCGAGGACAACCTCTTTCCTCTTCGCGCCCGCACCGGGATGGTCTTCCAGGAGGGCGCCCTCTTCGATTCGCTCACCGTTCGCGACAATGTCGCCTACCAGTTGATCGGCGAGCGAGTGCCCGACGAGGAGGTCGACCAGCGCGTCCACGAGGCCCTGCGCTTTGTTGAGCTGGATGCCACATTTGCCCTCTTCCCCGGCAGCCTTTCCGGTGGCATGCGCCGCCGCGTGGCCATCGCCCGCGCCCTCATCCATCAGCCCGAACTCGTGCTCTACGACTCGCCCACCGGCGGCCTGGACCCCATCACCTCGACCACCATCATCGAACTCATCGTCAAGGAGCGCGACGTCTACCGCGCCCCTTCGCTGCTCGTCACCCACCGNNCCGCATGGTCCCCCTGCCCGAAGGCCAAACCGACCCCAACACCACCTTCCTCATGCTCGAAGAAGGCCGCCTCATCTTCGACGGCTCCCTTCACGACCTCGTCCACTCAGAAAATAAGTTCGTCCGCGAGTTTCTGGAGTAGTGCAGCGGTCACTGCCCATCTGAAGATGACCCGCCAATTGTGGCGCCGCGCAAACTGACGGTGCCCCATCCATGCGATTTTTTCATCGCATGGGTGGGAAACCACAACCCTCAACCGTCGCGCCATCCCACCCACAAACGACGGTGCCCCATCTGGGCGCCGTCTGGGCACCGCGTACTCTGCGGCAAGGGTGGGAAACCACAATCCCCAACCGTCGTGCCTTCCCACCCACAAACGATGGGAAACCGCAAATCTCCAAGAGCCGATCTGCCAATCCAGTCAAGTAAACTGGTAATGCATGCTCGACCTGGCCTTTGTCCGTTCCAACCTGGAACTTGTGGAAGAAAAACTGCGCGCCCGCGGCGCCGACCCGGCCGCGCTGCTGGGTGATTTCCGCGCCCTCGACCAGGGTCGGCGCGAGGCCATTACCCTCGCCGAGCAATCCAAGGCCCGCCGCAATGAGCTGAGCCAGCAGGTCGGCGCTCTCAAGAAATCCGGACAAGACAATGCCGCCACGGCCGTCATGGAAGAAACTCGCGCACTTAAGGACAAGCTCGACGAGCTGGATAAGACGGCCGCTTCACTGGATGAACAATTACGCCTCTCTCTGGCGAGCATTCCAAACCTCACCCGCGACGAGGTACCAGCCGGCGCATCCGAGGCCGACAATGTCACCGTAAAGGCCTGGGGCCAGATTCCCACGTTTCCCGCAGGCTTTGCGCCCAGGCCGCACTGGGAGCTCGGCGAAGCCCTCGGCATCCTCGACCTCGAACGCGCCGCCAAAATAAGCGGAGCGCGCTTTGCGGTTTACTTGGGCGCTGGAGCGCGGCTGGAGCGCGCACTGATTGGCTTCATGCTTGACTTCCACACGGCCGCGCGCGAAAACGGGGGGCACGGCTACACCGAAGTCCTGCCGCCCTTCATGGTCAACAGCAAATCGCTCTTCGGCACCGGCCAGTTGCCCAAGTTCGCCGACGACCTTTTCCGATGCTCCGACGCCGACGCCGATGCCGTTGCCCGCGGCGAATTCAAAGACAACGACCACTGGCTTATCCCCACCGCCGAAGTCCCCGTCACCAACCTCTACCGCGACGAAATTCTCGACGACGTGCGCCTGCCCATCCGTCTCACCGCGTACACTCCCTGCTTTCGCGCCGA
>PMOF01000191.1 GCA_003162495.1 Acidobacteriaceae bacterium | reverse complement strand
CGAAGGCGACTGCCCCACCGCACTTGGTTAACGCTGAATGCGGGCTGAGCCGCCCTGTGCAAAGGCCCGCACTTGCTCCAAAGTGGCCATGGTCGTGTCCCCGGGAAACGTGGTCAACAGCGCGCCGTGCGCCCATCCCAGCTTGACCGCTTCGCCGGGCGATTCACCCGTCAGCAGGCCGTAAATAAAGCCAGCCGCAAAGCCATCGCCGCCGCCCACGCGATCCAGCACTTCCAGCTCCGCCGTCGGCGCGCTGAAGGTCTTGCCGTTGACCCATGCCACCGCGCTCCAGCTATGCCGGTTGGTCGAGTGCACTTCACGCAGCGTGGTCGCCACCGCCTTGGCTTGCGGATACTTCTTCACCACCTGGTCGATCATGCCAAAAAACAGGCTCGGGTCGAGCTTCGATTTGGCCGCCACCTCCGGACCCGGAATGCCGAGCCCCTTCTGCAGGTCCTCTTCATTGCCCACCAGCACATCCACATTCTCCACAATCTTGGCAATTGTCTCCACCGCCCGCTCGTTACCGCCGTGGATCTTCCACAGTTTTTCCCGGTAATTCAGATCGAACGAAGTCACCGCGCCCGCCGTCTTGGCTGCCTTCATCATCTCCGCGGCCAGTGCAGCTGTGGTTGGAGAAAGGGCCGCAAACAGCCCTCCGCAATGCACCCAGCGCACGCCCCCGGCAAAAATCGTTTCCCAGTTGAAGTCGCCCGGCTTCAACTGCGCCGCCGCCTCGTTGGCCCGATTGTAAAAAACCACCGGAGGCCGCACGCCAAACCCGCGATCGCTGTAGACCGTTGCCATATTGGGCCCGTTCACGCCGTTGTGCTTGAAGTGTTTGTAAAACGGCTTCACGCCCATGGCGCGCACCCGTTCGGCAATCAAATCGCCGATTGGATAGTCCGACATCGCCGAGGCGATAGCCGTCTTCAGCCCAAAGCAATCCGAGAGATTGGCCGCCACATTGAATTCGCCGCCGCTCACGTGAATCCTACACTCGGTCGCCTTGCGAAAAGGAATAATTCCCGGATCGAGCCGGTGAATCAATGCACCCAGCGAAAGAAAATCCAACTCCGCGTCCTTGCGAATATGCAGCCCACTGCTCATCGGTCGTCCACTCCGTGTCTGCAATCCAAATCGAACTTCGATGGAATGCAATCAAAACGATCTCATCTATATTATTCCCCGCGTCCGGTGCCGCCCGCTGCCGACTGCTTCACATCCGCCAGCACCTGTTCTGCCGTCCACTCGTTATCCGGATAAAAGCGCACCACCTTGCCGTCTGGCCCGATCAGCGTGGTCGAAAGCGTATGCGTAATCGTTCCGTCCGCCGCGTTCGACATCCCCACATCGAAGTAGCGCGCCATCTCCGGCAGCACAGTCTTGTTCGGCACCGCAAAATCCCAATGCGCAAAGGCGCCCTTCGCGTCGCTACCAATATAAGTCGCCCCATAAGCTCGCAGCCGCTCCGGCGTGTCGTTGTCGGGGTCAAAGCTCACGCACAACAGATGCGTCTTTGCATTGGCCGCCGGGTCAGCCGCCAACTGCTTCTCGACCACCGCAAAATTGCGCGTCACTCGCGGACAGAAATTCGGCAGCGGGCAACGCGTGTAAATAAATGTCACCAGCAGCGCCTTGCCTCTGTATTGACCCAGATGAATCGCCTGCCCGTCCTGGTTGCGCAGCTTGAAATCCGGCACTGCATCGCCCGGCGCAGGCACATGATAGGAAACCTGAGGCCGGTAATCCGGCTTGCCCTGCGCAACCACGACAATATGATCCAGCAGCACGTCCGCATCCGCATCCTGCGAAACCAGCAAGTCGGCGGTAATCACGTCGCCCGGGTGCAACTCGCCCACAAGGTTCGCATCCTTCAGCTTGTACGGCATGGTCATCGCGCCCATAAAGTCCGGAATCGCCTCATGGTCCAGCGTCACTTCATCCTTGGTGGCATTGGTCGAAACCACTTTGCCGCGCAGCTTGTATACCTTAAAGTTTGTGGCGACGGTCTGGCTCGTCTCGGCCCTTGGCTCCGAGTGGCAACCGGCAAGCGCAACAACAACGAGCAGCGAAAAAACAAGCAGTCGGCGAATCACTCCTCAGTGTACAACCGTCTCCCGGCCCACGGCACGCCGGTTCTACCGCTCTATTTGCAGCTCGCGTTGCGCGCTTTGGGAAACGCCAGAAACGTAATGCTTGCCGGCGGGAGCGTGACTTGCCCGGGCTCTTCCATCGTGCTCATCAGGCGGGTCAGCGCGTCATCGTCGTCCAGATTGAGTTCCTTGCCGTTAAGCTCAATGTGCGGAGCCAGCAGCTCCTTAGCGGTCAGCATGTAGCTCTCGGCCCTTACCGGGATCGCGAGCGTCTGCGAATGAACGCTGTCTGCATTGATCGCCAGTACCGTGACGCCTCCCGGCCTGCCGTAGAGGCAATGCGCGTAGAGATGCAGCCCCGGCGCGCTGGTCGGCCCCGCATCCAGCACCGTGGTGCCCATCAGCTTCTGCCACAAAAGCGCCGCCCAATAGTTGGGTCGCGGCTCGTAGGTCTTCTCATCCAGCAGTCCATAGTCGCTGGCGGCAAGCGTGTTGTGGATATGCACCTGCACGCCGCGTTTAGCCAGGCTTCCAAGTTGGTTGAGATAGCGAAAGCTGTCGAGAAATGTCGAGGCCCAGCGGTCGCCGCCGCACGCTGCCTGCGCGGTTTCCGTGTTCCACAGCGGCTTGCCGGGCTCAAAGCGATCGCGAAGCGCCGCGTAGTAGGACTCATTGCGTTCGCCGCGAGAGAGCCATTCGTCCGTCAAGGCAGCGCCGATGGCGGTGCCCGCCGCGGCGCCCATCGCAGCACACCGGCTTGAAACCGCCCCATACGAGTGATACGAAATCGCATCGAATACCGGTCCCGTCGCGCCAAGGATCGCTTCGCTGGAAACCGTATGCATGAACGCAGGCACCAGCGCCGTCCCCTCGCCCACGCCGCCCGGACCCAGAACCATCATGCCGGGCGCATCCGATTTGGCAAAGCCGCGAAACACCGCAAAATCGCGCGCATAGGCTTGCGCGTCATAGCCCTTCGGCGCCCCGCCGATCTCCGCAAAAGTCGGCTCATTCATGAACTCGGCCGCTGCAATGCTGCCCCCGATCGACTTGGTATAGGCAACCAGTTGGAGCGCCTGCTCCGGCGTCCATACGCCCGCCGCGTCCCGCGTTCCCGCGCTGATCGCAAACGACGTGACCAGCTTTGCATTCGTCGCATGAGCAAAGTCGACGACACCCTTCCATTCCTTGCGAGTCAATACGCTGTTGAAGCCCGTCGGCGGAGTTGCCGGTGCCGGGTCGTCTGAATTCTGAAAGTAAGTGGAGTTCATCCACGTGCCGCTCACCCGCAGATAAGCCGGCCCCAGGGCTGCCGCCAGCTTGCGCAGCCGCGCATTGCTTAAATCGATCGGAGGCCGATATTCATAAAGAGAAGGGTTCATGCCTCCAGGCGCCGCATTTTTGTCCCCCGGACTCGCAGCCGCCGGAGCAGCTCCCGCAACACTGCTGAAGGGCTTCCAGAATCGTCCGCCCGTCACTTCGACCGCTTCAATATTGAACGATTGAAAGCGTTCATCCACCGTGCCGATGCGCGCCATCGTCTCCGGCGCAAGCTTGGTGGGCGTCGTTCCGCCCGGACCCTGACCCTGACCCGGACCAGGACCTGCAAAACACGTCGCCGCAAACAGCAGTTCCGCCCAGCAACCCAAAAATAAAATGATTTTTCTTCCATTCATTGCGTCACAAACCCCGCGAAATCGTTCTCGACGATTCCCCATTATAGGCGTCACCGCGCCTTCAAATTTTCTCAGCCGCTGCACTCTTTGGCACACGCAGGCCAACCGGCGTATAACGCTGGAATGGGCTCATTCGCTGCCGCAGAGATGGACGCGTGGCTGCGCGGCGGCGGTCTTGCGGTTACCGCCAGCGACCGCGCCGCCCGCGCATTGGCCGCCAGCTTCCATCGCCTTCGCCGCGCTGAAGGGCTCACCGCATGGCCCGCGCCAAATATTCAGGACTGGAAAAGGTTTGTCCGCACCGCCTGGGAACAACGTGCACTCCACAAAGGCGACGACCGCTTGCTGCTCAATGCAACCCAGGAGCAATCGCTCTGGACCGCGATCGCCGGCACAGGCCGGCACGCTGCCACTCTGCTTGACGGCCCGCGCCACCGCCTCGCCGCCCTCGCCATGGATGCCCATGAACTGCTCTGCAGCCACGCGCCGCGCTATCTGCGAACCTCTGCGCGCGCCGGCTGGCAGCAGGATGCGGCGGCTTTCAGCCAGTGGCTCACCGCCTTCGACGAAACCTGCCGCGCCGGGAAGCTTGTGAGTCCAGCCCGCCTGCCCCTCGAACTGATTTCACTTCTTGAATCGGAGTCTGCCGAACGCCCGCCACTCTTGCTTGCCGGCTTTGACCGCATCCTGCCCGTGCAGCGCAGCCTCGTTGACGCCTGGAGCCCGTGGCAGCAGGCCTTGCCCAACCTGCCGGCCGCGCAAATCTTCTACCACCACGTCCCTGATGCTCAGGCCGAGCTCGACGCCTGCGCCCTGTGGTGCGCGCGCCAACTCGCCACCGATCCCACCGCACGTCTTCTCGTCATCACTCAAAGCGCAGCCGCGCGCGATCTCCGCGGCCAGATCGAACGAGCCTTCCTGCGCCACACGGACCACGCCGAGTCTCCGCTCTTCGAGTTCTCTCTCGGCGTTCCGCTCAGCCAGGTCGCGTTGCCCAGGGCGGCTCTGCTTCTGCTTCGCTGGCTCTCCGGTCCGCTTGCGGAGCACGAACTCGACTGGCTTTTCTCCACTGGCCACGCCGCCGCTGCCCCTCCGGAATCCAAAGCGCTGCAAGCGCACATGCGCGCGCTTCGTCATCGCAACCTGCAGCAGCCCGACTGGTCCCTCGCCACTTTCATCGCCCAGCCGCAAACTAAACCGCTCACCGGCGCCTGGGTCGACCGCTTAACGCAAGCCCATCATCGTCTGGCAGACTTTGCGCGCCGCCCGCAAACCCCGCTCGACTGGGCCGAACTGGTTCCGCAGCTCCTGGAGTCGATCCGTTTTGCCACTGCCACTCCGCTTTCGAGCGTCGAATTCCAGGCTGCCCAACGCTGGCAGCAGGTGATCGAAACCGCCGCTTCGCTCGGCTTCGACGGCCGCCGCATTTCATGGCAGGAATTCCTTTCGGTTCTGACTCGCACCCTGGATGAAACCCTCTTTGCTCCCGAGTCGCGCGACGCGCCCATCTTGATCGCCGGCGCCACCGAGTCCGCCGGTCTCACCGCCCATGCCATCTGGTTTCTGGGCGCAAGCGAGGATGCGTGGCCGGCCCGCGGCGCAACCCATCCGTTGCTACCGGTTCAGACCCAGCGCGAAGCCGGCATGCCCCACGCCACGCCCCAGCTTGACTGGGATCTCGCACACGCCGTCACCACTCGCCTGCTCCACTCCGCGTCCGAGATCCGTTTCAGCTTTGCTCTGCAAGAGGAAGGAGTCGAATCCCGCCCCTCGCCGCTGGTCGCCCAGCTTGCCGGCCCGCCACAATCTCTTCCGAAAGAGTTCCTCGCCCCACCGAACCCATCGCCGCTGACCGTCCCATTTAATGACTTCAGCCGAATTCCTTTTCCTCTCGACAAAGTCCGCGGCGGCGCAGGCGTCCTGACCGCGCAATCACTATGCCCGTTCCAGGCCTTCGCCACTGCCCGCCTCGACGCACATAGCTGGACGCCCGCCGAAGCCGGCCTCACTGCCGCGCAGCGCGGTCAACTGCTTCACGCCGTTCTCCACTCCATATGGGCCGGCCCGCCGCAGGGAATCCGCACTCTTCATGAACTTCAAAAATTGTCCGAACCTCTGTCCTTCGTTGCCAGCCACGTCCATCGCGTCTTCAAAGAGAAAATCACCAACGAGCTCCGCCAGCGCATGCCGCGCCGCTATCTCGAACTCGAAGAGCAACGCCTCGCCGGCCTCGTCACTAAGTGGCTCGAATACGAATCCACACGCATCGCCTTCGAAGTGGTCGCAACCGAAGTCGCGCGCCCCGTCCAAATCGCCGGACTCGCCTTCGACCTGCGCCTCGACCGCATCGACCGCCTCAATGACAATTCCCTCCTGGTGATCGATTACAAGTCCGGCGACGTTTCACCTAAATCATGGGACCTGCCGCGTCCCGACGATGTGCAGCTCCCGCTCTACGCCGCGTTTGCTCTTGAAGAAGGCGAAGAACTCGGCGGACTTGTCTTCGCCAAGGTGCGCGCGGGCAATCACAAATTTGTGGGCCGCGTCGGCGATGCCCAGGGCACGCTGTTGGCCGCCCTATCCAATCATCACGGCCTGGTCAAGAATAGATTTGAAGTCGAACAACTCGTTGATTGGCGTGCGCACATCGAACAATTGGCCCGCGACTTTCTCGCCGGAGACGCCGCAGTCAACCCGCGTGAATACCCCAAAACCTGCGAGCGCTGTGGTCTGCAAACCGTCTGCCGCGTTCAAGAGAACCAGATCCAACTCGGAGCCGATCACGACTCCGATGCCGACACCTTGGACCTTGCGGAGAACTCGGACGATGAGTAAGACCGCGCCCAAGTCTCCGCCTCCCGACCAGTCACAGCGTGAGCGCGCTGTCGATCCCACGCGCTCCATCCTGGTGCAGGCTCCAGCCGGTTCGGGCAAAACGACTCTGCTGACCGAGCGTTTTCTCTCTCTGCTGGCCGAGGTGGATGAGCCCGGTCAAGTATTGGCCATCACCTTTACCAATGCCGCTGCCGCCGAAATGCGCCATCGGATTCTCGATGCGCTGCGAGCGGAAAATCCCAGCGAACTCGCCCGCCGCGCGCTCGATCGCTCCATCGCCCGCGGCTGGAATCTCCTCGATCTGCCCGCCCAGCTCCGCGTCTACACCATCGACGCCTTCTGCCGCGAACTCGCCCTGCAACAGCCGCTACTCTCCGGCCTGGGCGGCGGCCTCGACATTGCCGACCATCCCGTCGATCTCTATCGCCGCGCCGCCCGCCATACCCTGGAGCAAATCGGTGGGCCCGATGCGGCCTTGAACGCAGCCGTCGAAGCACTGCTCCTGTGGCGCGACAACAACTGGCAAGAGCTGGAAGATCAGCTCGTTGAAATGCTCGCCAAGCGCGATCGCTGGATGCACGCCTTTCTGCTCAAGCGCGAACCGGATCACGAAGACCCAAATCAAAACCGGCTCCGCGAGCGCCTTGAACGCCCTTTCGCCAACGTTGTCCGCGCGTCTCTGACCACCCTCGATCAATTCCTCAATCAGGTTCCCAGAGCCCGCGAGCAAGCGTTGGAACTGGCGCGCTTCGCCTGCGCACAATCCGGCAACCAGCTTCACCTTGAGCTGGCCGAGCTCGCTGAATTTCCTTGCGCCCAGTTCCCTTCTGACACTCTTGAAGAAGCGCGAAACGCACACCTCTGCCTCGCAAAACTGCTGCTCACCGGCGGCTCCGCATTCCGCAAACAGGTCAACGTTCGCCACGGCTTCCCCGCCGACCGCAAACGCGAGAAGAACAAAATCCTCGACCTGATAGCCCGCCTCAACGCCATCCCCGGTCTCGAATCCGCACTCGCCGGCGTTATGGAATTGCCCGCCGCCCGCTACACCGAAGATGAATGGAAGATTGTCCGCGCCTGTTTCACGCTGCTCCGCCACGCCGCAGCCCAACTCAGCGTCGTGTTCGCCGAGGCTGGAACAGTCGACTTCACCGAAGTCGCGCAGATCGCGCAAAGCGTGCTCAGAGGACCCGACGGGCTACCCACCGACGCCGCGCTCGTCGTGGCAGACGGAATCCGCCACTTGCTGGTCGATGAGTTTCAAGACACCAGCCGCCGCCAGCATCAGTTGCTTGCCGGCCTTATCGCCGCATGGCCCGAGCGCGAAGGCCGCTCCTGCTTCGCCGTCGGCGACCCCATGCAGTCGATTTATTTTTTCCGCGACGCAGACGCCGAGCTCTTTCACCGCGTGCGCAATCTTGGGATGGAAATTCCCAACGACGATCCACTGATGTTCGACTTCGTTCCCCTGACCGCAAATTTCCGTACCGCGCCGTCCCTCGTCAACCGAACCAATGAGATTTTTGCTCAAGTTTTCGCTGCCCGTGAGGACAGCGGCGTAACTTTCTCGCCGGCCAAAGCCGCCCGCGAAAGCACGCCTGACCCCGAACCGCGCTACAAATTGCACCTGCGCTTTGTGCTAAAAACCGCACCGGCTCAATCGATTGATCCGGATGCCCATCACGAAAATGAAAATGCACCCACTGAGCAAACCAATGAAATGGTTGCCCTGATTCAAAGCCACGTGGCGCCCATGGAACGGGCCCGCGCCGCCGGGAAAAAATATCGCATTGCCGTCCTCGCCCGCGCCCGCAAATCCCTCGTGCCTATTGCCCAGGCGCTCCGCGAGGCATCCATACCTTTCAGCGCAATCGATCTTGAAAAGCTGCAAGACCGTCCCGAGGTGCGCGATGCTCTCGCACTTGCACGCGCCCTGTTCAACCCCTATGATCGCGTCGCGTGGCTCGGCGTTTTGCGCGCTCCCTGGTGCGGCCTTGCACTCGATGATCTGCACCGTCTCACCAGCGCCGACGATTCCCAACTGCTGGGTCGCCCCGTACCTGAGTTGCTCGCCGAGCGCCTGCCGCTCCTCAGTCCCAATGGCCACGCCACCGCCGAGCGCGTCTTCACTGCACTCAATTCCGCGCCCGTGTTTCGCGCATCAAACTACGCCGCCTCAGTAGGCACCCGTCTCGAACAACTCTGGCTTCGCCTCGGCGGCGCAGACTGCGTGGACCCCACAGCGCGCGCCAATGTTGATCTGCTGTGGAGCTGCCTCGACCGGCTCCCTGCCGGCGAGCAGGATCTTCTCGGACCCGCGCTCGACGCGGCCCTCGACAAGCTCACCGCGTTGCCTGACCCGGCCGCCAACACCAGCTGCGGTGTGCAATTGATGACCATCCACAAGTCCAAAGGCCTGGAGTTTGAAGTCGTCATTGTCCCTGACCTGCAGGCCAAAACAGCAACGGGTAGCCGCAAGATGCTTACCTGGCTGGAGCGAGGACTGTTGAGCCCTGAAGACGCGCTTCGCGCCGACTCTGCAGAAATCACCGAGTTTCTCATCGCTCCATTTCAATCCAAGGGCGCAGATCGCGGCAGTGCGAAAGCCTGGGTCGATCGCGTCTACAAGGAACGCGAATCGCAGGAGGACCGCCGCATTCTCTACGTCGCTGCCACTCGTGCCCGCGAACAGCTCCACCTCTTCGCGCGCCCAGTCTGCAAGGTAGAGACCGATGGCTCACTCAGCCTTCCCAAGCCATCCAACAGCCTTCTCGCCACCGCGTGGCCGGCGCTTGAAGAAGAGATCCGCGCCCGCTTCGACGAATGGAACGCAACCCGCAACGCTGCCCCCAAAATGGAAGAAGCTGAGATCGCGTCCGTCGCCGCCTCCGCTGAAACCAGCTTGCTCGTCATGCCATCGCCGCCCCAACCAACGGTGTTTCGCCGCCTGCCGCCGGATTACCAGCCGCGTACCCCAGTTACAACGGGTGCCGCATCCTTTCCGCTATCGGGTGCCCCGCAGACGCCGGGTACCCCATCCTTTCCGCCGCACTTGGCGGAAAGGGTGGGAAACCTCGAAACTCAATCCTCAATATCATCCACCGCAAAATGCGCCTCACTCCTCTACGCCCGCCATCAGGGTGGCCTTCAATCCCGCGCCTTAGGCATCGCCGTTCACGCTCTCCTCGAAGAACTCGCCCGCCTGCGCGCAACAAATGATTGGGTTGTCTCGCGCGCAGAGCTTCAGCGCTCCGAACCCCGCATCGCTGCGCAGATACGCGCCTCAGGGATAGACCCGTCCCAGGCGCACACCATCGCTGCGCAGGCCGTTCAACTAGCCCTCAGCGCCTCTCAAGACCCCATCGCCCAATGGATTCTTTCGCCCCATGCCGGCGCCGTCAGTGAAGTTCGCTGGGCCGGAGTCGTCGCCGGCACCCTCACCACGGTTCGCGTAGACCGCGTCTTCCGTGCCGGCCTGGATCCTCTGTCAGAGGGCCAGCAAGCCTGGTGGATCGTCGACTACAAAACTGCCCATGCCGGCGCGCCCGGCCAGAGTCCGTCCGCTGCGCTGCTCGAGTTGCGAAAACTCTTCGCGCCCCAACTCGAAGCCTATGCCACGATGCTGCGCAATCTCCACGGCCCAGACGCAATCATCCGCGCCGGCCTCTATTATCCGCGCATGTTGCTGCTCGATTGGTGGGAGTTATAAAGCACGATTTGAGTTATAAACTCTTGAGACAGACCTTATAAGTTCCTAACTGTCGACAGTCAATCCGATCGATCGCATCAGTTCCAGCGCGTTGCTGGTTTGCACAATGCCCGGCTTCAGCTTGTAATCGAAAATCAACTGGCCGTCTTCAAACCGGTCCTCGAAGTGAAAGTTTCCCGCTCGCTCGCCCATCGCCGCAGGAATCCGCGCCAGCGCCAGATCGTGCGTGCTGACCATCCCGATCGCACCTCGTTCCACAAAACTCCGCACCACAA
>PMOF01000221.1 GCA_003162495.1 Acidobacteriaceae bacterium | reverse complement strand
ACAACCAGAAAAAGCCGGCGCAATCTCATAACGTATGAACCTTACGACCTTTCTTTATGGATACGGATGCGGCGCGCGCAAGTTCCGCGACAGAGCGACACGCCGGCCCTTCTCTTATTGTAAAGACAAGGGATGAGGGAATTTGTTGCTGTCCTCGGTCAGGCGCTGCCACAGCGCGACTACCTGGGCATGCAGCGCGGCCTGATTCCCCGTATTTTCCAGGACGTAACTCGCGCGGGCTATTTTTTCGGCATCGGGCATTTGATGGGCGAGGCGGAGGCGGGCATCGGCTTCGGCGGCCTGGCGGGTGGCAGGATCGGAAGCGCTGATGCGGGATGCGTAGCGGGCGATTTTCAGCTCGTCGGGCGCGGTGACCAGGACAGTGCGATCGATGCGGCGACGCCAATCGGCCAGCACGCTGTCGGTCTCGCCTCGGGCGCGGGCATCGCGCTCGACCTCAAAAATCAGCGCCGATTCGATGACGGCGATCGCGGCGGGATTCCTCAAGGAGACGGAATCCATCCAACGGCGCTGCGCGGCGATGGCCGCTGGATGGACAATGGCGTTGAGCTCATGAAGGCGGCCACCCTGGAAAGCGAGCTCCGCGAGGCGGGCGCGATTCAGGTGGCCATCGGGATTGACGATTGCGGGGCCGAAGACGCGGACAATTTCGGCATAAACCGGCTGGCCCGGCTCCATCAGCGCGCGGCCCAGCTCATCGGCCTCAATAACCTCGGCGCCCAGCTCGCGCAGATAGCCCGCGACGGTGCTTTTGCCGCTGCCCAGCCCGCCGGTGAGTCCTACGCGAAGCATCGGCTAATGCCCCCGCCGCGGCAGATTCCGTCGCATGCGAGCGGCGCGCACGGTGTTGGCCATGAGCATGGCGATGGTGAGCGGGCCCACGCCGCCGGGTACGGGCGTGTAGGCGCCGGCCAGCTCGAAGGCCTTGGGGTGGATGTCGCCGACGATGGTGGAACCCCTTTTGGCGAAGGCTGCTTCGCGTTTGGCGTTGCCGGCAAAATAGCGATCGAATTCTCCGCGTGTGGTGACGCGATTGATGCCCACGTCGATGAGGGTTGCGCCGGGCTTGACCATTTCCGGCATGATGAAGCCGGGACGGCCAATTGCGGCGACGAGAATGTCAGCCTGGCGGGTGATGGCGGCCAGGTCGCGGGTCTTGGAGTGGCAGATGGTGACGGTCGCGTTCTGGTTGAGCAGCAGCATGGCGACCGGCTTGCCCACAATGTCGCTGCGGCCCACCACCACGGCGTACTGACCGGCAATGGGAATGCCGCTGCGCTCAAGAATCTGAATCACTCCGGCGGGGGTGCAGGGCGCGAGAGCGGGCCGGCCAGCCTGCAAGCGGCCCGCGTTGACGGGGTGAAAGCCGTCCACGTCTTTGAGGGGGGAAACGGCATCGAGCAATGCCTTGGTGTCGACTTGGGCAGGCAGCGGCAACTGGATGAGGATGCCGTCGATGTCATCGCGGTCGTTGAGGCCGGCGACCAGATCCAGCATGTCTTCCGTGGTGACGGTTTCGGGCGGGGTGATGAGGTCGCTGAAGATGCCGAGATCGGCGCAGGCCTGCACCTTGCTGCGAACATAAATCTCGGACGCCGGCACATGGCCCACCAGTACGGCCGCGAGGCCGGGGCGAATGCCCTCGGCGGCCAGCCGCTTCACGTCCGTCGCCACTTCCAGCTTGATGGCGGCGGCGATGGCCGCGCCGTCGAGAACCCTTGGCATGTGTCGCTCCAATTCTCTATCGTATCGTCTCCCGGCCGCGCTGCGGCGCTGTGCAAAGGTTGATGCGCCCAGCGCAAAATCTTCTTCTGCCTCCCATCGCCGTCAGAGTATGCTTGCGGCATGCGTTTGCGCGTTTCGCGGTTCCTCTGCCTGCAGATTGTGGTCACGATTGCCATTGCCGCCAGCCCGGGCCATGCTGCGCAGCCGCCGGCCGCGTCCGGCCTCACAACTGGCCAGGCCGCTCCCACGCTGGTTTTGGATGGGCTCGGCAAAGGCTCGGTCGCGCTCGACGGCCCTTGGCAGTTCCATCTGGGCGATGACATGAGCTGGACTGCTCCAGGCGCAGACGATTCCCACTGGGAGCAACTGGCCGCCGACAAGTCCTGGGGCGTACAGGGCCATGCAAATTACAACGGCTTCGCGTGGTATCGCCGCCACATCAGAATCCGGCCAGCGCCCGGCGCGGCGCCCGATCTGGCCTTGTATTTGCCGCCGATCAATGATGCCTACGAGATCTACTGGAATGGAACGCTGGCGGGACGACATGGCGAATTACCTCCCCATCCTGTCTGGTATTACGCACCATATCCGCAAACCTTTGGCCTGGGGCCGGCGCGCGATGGAGTACTTGCATTCCGGGTGTGGAAAGCACCGCCGGTTTCTTTCGACACAGGAGCGACGGGAGGTTTTACCGCTGCCCCACAGGCAGGAAGCCCTCAGGCGATCGCCGACCACATTGCCGCGAGCGACTACCAATGGCTGCGCCGCCGGCAATTCATCTGGGGCCTCGACTCGCTATATGCATTGGTTGGCCTGCTGGCGCTGCTTGCCTGGTTCCGCGACCGGGCGCAATGGGTTTTGTTCTGGATCGCGGGCTATGCCCTTGCGCCGCTCATGATTACGATACTGCTCGGACTACGGATTCCGTGGTCCTTCAACTTTGCGATCGGCCTGGCGCAGCCGTGCTTTGGGATTACCGACATTTCGCTGTGGTTCGTGCTGATCTGGCTTCTTGACCTGCACGAGAATCGCATTTTGATGCGCGTAGCGCGCACCTTCGCGATCATCGTCATCACGACGACGACGCTGGATGGGTTGCTGTCACTTCCTTTGGGCTCCAGGTCAGCAGTGCAGTTAGAGATTGCGGATGGCATTTTCACGGCCATCTTCACGCTCCTCGAAGCTTTCGCTCTGGTGCTGGTGGCGTTCGCCGTGCTTCAGCGCAAGCATCTGGAGGTATCGCGCTGGCTGGTGGCCATCTTTGCGTTTCTCACCGAAATGATTTCTGTTGTGCGCATCGCGACCGAGCAGGGCCGGCGTTACACTCATTGGACGATCTCCGACAAAATCGCCGCCCCTCTGTTCACAGTCAATGGCAATCCCATCACTGCCAACAACATTGCCCAGGTACTGCTGCTCGTTTCCATTGTCTATGCGGTCTATCGGTATCTCGTAGAGGAGCGCCGCCACCAGGGCGCCATCGAGCAGGAATTCAGGAACGCGCGCGAACTGCAGCAGGTGCTGGTACCGGAGGCATTGCCCTCGCTGCCCGGCTTTTCCCTGACCAGCGCTTACCGTCCGGCACAGGAAGTGGGCGGCGATTTCTTCCAGATTATTCCCCTTGAAGGCGAATCGACGCTGGTGATCCTGGGCGACGTCAGCGGCAAGGGATTGAGGGCCGCGATGGCGGTATCGTTGATTGTGGGCGCGGCGCGCATGGTGGCCGACTTCACCGGCAGTCCGGCGGCGATTCTGGCCGGGCTCAACCGCCGCCTTTATGGCCGCCTGCAAGGGGGATTCGCGACCTGCATCGCGATGCGGCTCGATCCGGACGGGCAATGCGTAATTGCGAGCGCGGGACATCCAGCGCCCTTCCTGAACAAACATGAGATGAACCTCCCCGGGGCACTCCCACTGGGGCTTCAACCCACCGCCGAATACGAGGAATCGACCGTGCGGCTGGGCGTAGGCGACCATTTTGCGCTTTATACCGACGGGCTGCTTGAGGCGCGCAGCCACTCCGGCGAACTTTACGGCTTTGAGCGGCTGGAAACGCTTTTCGCAAGCAGCCCGAACGCGGCGCGGGCCACGGAAGCCGCTGTGAATTTTGGCCAGGACGACGACATTACGGTGCTGACGCTGACCCGCCTGGCAATCGGCGACGAAGCGACCGCGCTGCACCTTGCGGCCACGTTGTGAACCTGAGGGCGATGGCGCAAAGCAAAGCCAAAATGAAGGGCTCAATGCACGCTTGATTTTTATTGGAATATTGAAAATGGTAGGCACGACTGGACTCGAACCAGCGACCTCTTCCGTGTCAAGGAAGCGCTCTAACCAACTGAGCTACGCGCCTGTGTAGCGATCTCAACCCAGTCTATCAGGATGGCGGCGGAGGGGAAAGGTGCGGCTGTCGCCTCGGGGAGCTATGCTGTACCATCGTTGACGAACTGCGGCGGGGTGTCCGGCCGTGCGGTCTGCTCGATTGAATCTGCCATGAACGACATTGCGAAGCCCCGATCGAATCCATTCCGCGCCGCTCCCAACCTGCTCACCCTGCTGCGCATTTGCCTGGCGCCGTTCCTCGTCGCGGCCATTCTGGAGGGGCGCTATGGACTAAGTTTCAGCCTGTTCGTCGTTGCTGGACTGACCGATGCGCTGGACGGGGCGCTGGCCCGGATGCTGCAACAGCGCACCATGCTGGGCCAGTATCTTGACCCGGTGGCCGACAAACTGCTGCTGAGCACGCTGTTTGTGGTGCTGATGCATATGGGGCTGATTCCGGTGACGGTGACGGTGCTGGTGTTTGGCCGGGATGTGGGGATCCTGGTGGTGGCGGCGATTCTTTATGCGGCGACTGGGCGGCGGGAATTCAGTCCCAGCCTGGTGGGCAAGGCCAATACCTTTGTGCAAGTGAGCGCCGTGGCCGCCGTGCTGCTGCATCAACTGGTGGCGGAGCACTGGGTAGCGGCGGTGCGCACGCTGGCTCTCGATGCCACGATGGCGCTGACCGTGGTGTCTGGCCTGCATTATGCCTGGACCGCATCGCGGCGAGTGGCGATGGCGGCGGCCAACGGCCACGGAGTAAAGTGAGCCGGGATTAAACGCAAGCCTTATGGGGCACAACGAGATGGGTATCAGGAGCGCGGATTCAAAGCGGTCCATGCAGCAAGAGAATCCATGTAGTCTCGCCAACGTACGATTTTGCGATTCTCAATTGTCACGATGGAGGCAAACCTGTTTTCGTAAGGTGCGCCGGTGCCCACAATCTTCCCGTGCACCTCATATTCCAAGGTCACGGTGCGGCCATCCTTAGAAGGATGCACGACGAGCGCATCGCCACGGTGCAGCCTGATGTTATTGCCGTACCCTGAATACAACGCCATCAGATTGGAGCGACCTCGAACGCTCCGCGGCCAGCCGGGAAAGCTGTAGCGGAACTCGAACAATACGTCTTCAGCGATGGTGTCAAAATAATGTTCGCCATCAACGAATCCGTTTAGCCCCTCCTGGACGACCTGAAAAAAGGGGTCAAGCGCCTCGAAAGCGACATACCCGGCAGTGGGCATCGCTCATTCCTGCGCTTTGACGTCGTCGGGGGCGTCCTCTGTTTCGACGGTTTCCTCAATCTCCATGTCACGGAACTCTTCGGAGTCGAAGACCTCGCCACACTCCAGGCACTCGACAAACTCGGTGTCTTCGTGCCGGGAAACGATTCGTACCCTGGGGTGCTTGCAGGTGGTTGCCATCGCTCGGGGATCGGTTGGATTAAGTACTCTTTCCGCCAGATTGTAGCGGTCTTTGAAGAATTTAGCACGGGTCTTTCATGAAACTTTGGTGTTCCGGCCAGAATTTTCGACGATCGGGCGCGAAGGGGCCAGGAAGCGGACTTGAAATGCCGACAGAATCGGTCGTATACTGAATACGGACCGAAGAAGTCGGATATTCCATGCTGAAGCTGACCAAGAAGGCGGATTACGGGCTGATGGCGCTCAAATACCTTGCCGAGCACCCGGAGACGCCCGCGCTGAGCGCAAAGGACGTGGCGGACGCCTATGGAATACCGGCTCAATTGCTGGCCAAGATTCTGCAACTGCTGACAAGAAACGGGTTACTGCGTTCGCACGCGGGGATGAACGGGGGCTACGAGCTGGCCCGGGATGCGCGCGAGATTTCGGCTTACGAGGTGATTCACGCCATCGACGGGCCGTTTTTCATTACCTCCTGCACCAAGGGCGATAAAAACTGCGATCTGACGCCGAGCTGCACCATCAAAGAGCCATTGGCGCGGGTCAACGACACCATCGCCGGGGTGCTGAAGAGCATTAGTATCCAGGATCTGACGGAGCACGAGCAGCCTGCGGGACGGGCAGCGGAAGCGAACAGACTGGTTACATTGACGCTGTGAACGAAAGTTTTCAACTCCGCTAGTGAGCGGAATGAGTATTGACGAGGACGGAGATCAGGATGAGTACAGTCACCAGCAATGTGGAAGTGCCGGCCGGCGTAAGCTTGCCGATTTATATGGACAATCACGCTACCAGTCCGCTGGACCCGCGGGTACTGGAAGCGATGCTGCCCTTTTTCACCGTCAAATTTGGCAACGCGGCCAGCCGCAACCATTCTTTTGGCTGGGAGGCGGAGCAGGCAGTGGAGGCGGCGCGGGAACAGATTGCCAAGCTGATCGGGGCGACGGCCAAGGAGATCATTTTTACTTCCGGCGCGACGGAGTCAAACAATCTGGCCATCAAGGGCATCGCGGAGATGTACCGCGAACGCGGCAACCACATCATCACCCAGGTGACGGAACACAAGGCGGTGCTGGACACCTGCAAGAGGCTGGAGAAATACGGCTATCGCGTGACCTACCTGCCGGTGAAGGCCGATGGGTTGATCGATCTGGACGACCTGAAACGGGCGATGGACGACAAGACCATCCTGGTTACGATCATGGCGGCCAACAATGAGATTGGCGTTCTGCAGCCGATCCGCGAAATCGGCAAGCTGTGCCATGAGAAGGGCGTGATCTTCCACACCGATGCGGTGCAGGCGGTGGGCAAGGTTCCGGTGAACGTGATTGCCGACAACATCGACGTGCTTTCGTTGTCGGGACACAAAATTTACGGGCCCAAGGGCGTGGGCGCGCTGTATGTTAGGCGGCGCAATCCGCGGGTGCAGATCGCGGCGCAGATTGACGGCGGCGGCCACGAGCGCGGAATGCGCTCCGGCACGCTGAATGTGCCGGGCATCGTGGGCCTGGGCAAGGCTTGCGAAATCGCCCGCCTGGAGATGGACACCGAGGCAGCGTATCTGCGCGGCCTGCGCGATCGGCTGAAGGCCAAGCTCGAATCCGAACTGGACTATGTGCACGTGAACGGTTCGTGGGAGCACAGGCTGCCGGGCAATCTGAATATGAGTTTTGTGTATGTGGAAGGCGAGTCGCTGCTGATGGGCATCAACGATGTGGCGGTCTCGAGCGGGTCGGCGTGCACCTCGGCGACGCTCGAGCCATCGTATGTGCTGAAGGCGCTGGGACTCGGCGACGATGTGGCGCATAGTTCGATTCGCTTTGGGTTGGGGCGCTTCAATACCCAGGCCGAGGTGGACTACGTGGCCGACAAGGTGATTGACATTGTGAAGAAGCTGCGCCAGCTTTCACCGCTTTATGAGATGGTGCTGGAAGGCATTGACCTGACCAAGATTCAGTGGGCGGCGCACTAACCACCTGCGGTGGGGCAGACGCCTTCGGCACTTCGGCTACGATAGGCGCCATCCTTTGTGGTAGTGAAGTTTTGAAAAGGCACGACTTGAGTCGTGGCATAAGCGGGGCGCAATTTTCAGGGGCTTTAGCCCCTGACGAAATGCCCAGGTAAGGAACACAAGTTTTCCGATT
>PMOF01000112.1:1348-2562 GCA_003162495.1 Acidobacteriaceae bacterium | reverse complement strand
TCAGAGGTAAAGACCATCTGGCTCACGGCCTCCGGCGGTCCGTTCCGGCAGCTTCCGCTCGACCAGTTCGCCGCCATTACTCCTGAGCAGGCGCTCAAGCACCCCACCTGGGTCATGGGCCGCCGCATCACCATCGATTCCGCCACCATGCTGAACAAGGGCCTGGAGGTGATCGAGGCCTGCCGCCTGTTCGATATAAAACCCAGCCAGGTGCGGGTCGTGGTCCATCCTCAATCGACAGTCCACTCGTTGGTGGAGTATGTGGACGGCTCGATCCTGGCGCAGATTTCCGTTACCGACATGCGGCTCCCCATTCTCTATGCCCTGGCCTGGCCGGAACGGCCACCATCTGAGCTGACCTTTGACCTGTCCGCGTTGCGCCATCTCGACTTCGAAGAACCCGATTTCGAGCGATTCCCCTGTCTGCGCCTGGCCTTTGAAGCTGCGGAAAAGGGCGGGGCCCACTCCATTGCACTGAACGCGGCAGACGAGGTAGCCGTCGAGGCGTTCCTCGAAAGTCGCATCCCGTTCACCGGCATCCCGCGTACAATTGAGAAGGTGCTCTCATCCATAACCGAGGCGCATCCAACCACCATAGCCGAGGTGCTCGCCACCGACCGCGAGGCCCGTCAAACAGCTCGGACATTGCTCTCGTAAAAATGCCGGTGCCGACAGGCACTCTATCGAAGGAAAGACCTACACGTATGCATGAGTTTCTGGTATCTGCCGTTGCTTTCATAGTTCTTGTCGGCGTGATGGTCGTGGTTCACGAGTTCGGCCACTTTGCCGTCGCCAAGCTTTGTGGCGTTCGTGTAGAGGCTTTTTCCATTGGGTTTGGGCCCAGGCTTTTCGGGGTCACGTACGGCGACACCGATTACAAGGTCTGCCTGCTTCCCCTGGGCGGCTACGTCAAGATGACCGGCGAAACCCCCGACCAGATCAGCGGCTCGACGCCCGGTACGCCGGTGATCGGCCAGCTGCTTGAGAAGATTCCAGGCCAGGACTCATACTCTGAAGTGCCTGCGGACGACCCTGGCGCGTTCACGGCGCATCCCCGCTGGCAGCGCATGCTGATTGGCGTGGCCGGACCGGTGGCGAACTTCATTCTGGCCCTGGGGCTGATGACGTTTTACTTCAGTGCGTTCAACGAGGTCCCCAGTTACGAAATCACATCGGCGGCCATCGACTGGGTGGTACCGGGGTCCAACGCAGCC
>PMOF01000112.1:0-1295 GCA_003162495.1 Acidobacteriaceae bacterium | reverse complement strand
ATTCACCTGCCGCCTGCCACCAAAGGCGACGATTACAGTTTGATGGACGCGGGCTATATCCCGCAGTTCGTTCGCGGCCCGATCGGCGTGCTGCAAGTGCAGCCGGGGATGCCTGCCGCAGAGGCCGGACTGCGCGAAGGGGACGCCATCCTGTCGGTCGATGGTCATTCCTTTCATACCGTGCAGGCGTTGCTCGCTTATATGCAGACCGGGAAGGGTAATCCGATCTCGCTTGTGGTGCAGCGCAACGGCGCCACCTTGCCCCCTATCGTGGCCAGTCCCACCAAAATCGACACCGACTGGAAGCTGGGATTCGCGCCCTTGCCGATTCCATTCAGAAGTGAGCCCCTCCCTTTGAATCAGGCGGTGACCAAATCGGGCGCATTCTGCTTGGACAACTCCACCCTGATTGTCCAGGTGTTGGGGCGCATCCTCACCCACAAGGTTTCGATCTCTCAACTCTCCGGTCCGGTCGGGATTGCCCGCATGGCCGGCGACGCGGCAGAGACCAGGGGATGGTATCCCAAACTAGGGTTGGCTTCGGCCATCAGCCTCAACCTGGGCATCATCAATCTCATGCCGTTCCCTATCCTGGACGGCGGCCTGATTTTGCTGCTGCTGATTGAGAGCGTGCTACGCCACGACATCAACTTCCGGGTGAAGGAACGAATCTACCAGGCGGCCTTTGTGTTGCTGCTGGTCTTTTTTGCCTTCATCATCGCCAACGACGTCACCCGGCTGCCGATCTTCGCGCATTTGAAGCCGTAAGTCAGTGGTTAGTGGATAGTGGTTAGTGAGTAGCACGGACGGTCACCATGGTGAAGTCGTTTCGCGATTTGCTAGTTTGGCAAAGGTCGATGCAATTGACGTTTGCAATCTATCGGCTGACACAAAATTTCCCGCGCGAGGAAGCATACGGGCTCACCAGCCAGATCAGACGCTCGGCAGTCTCGATTCCCAGTAACATCGCAGAAGGACAGGGAAGGCTCAGTACCGGCGAGTTTCGCCAATTTCTAGGCGTCGCACGCGGTTCAAATTGCGAAGTGCAAACACAACTGGAAATCTCACGCTCGTTGGGCTACGGCGACATGAAGACAATCGAGGAAGCGGAGGGTCTTTCCGGCGAAGTAGGAAAGATGATCAATGCAATCCTACAGTCCTTGCAGGCGTAGCTGTTCACTAACCATTAACCGCTAACAACTAAACACTGCTTCTATGCCAGTTACGACCGAAGTGCGGGTGCGCTATGCCGAAACCGACCAGATGGGCATCGTCTACTATGCCAACTATCTGGT
>PMOF01000256.1:1128-4884 GCA_003162495.1 Acidobacteriaceae bacterium | reverse complement strand
AGCGCCCGCTTCAGCGTCCGCATCATCTCCAGCGCCTCGCCGTGCTCCGCCTTGAGATATTTTTTCTTCCCGTAGCCCACTCCGTGTTCGCCGGTGCACGTCCCACCCATGGCCTGCGCCCGCTCCACCAGCCGCGCCGCAAAATCGTCCGCTTCCTGCGCCTGCTCCGGCACCAGCATGCACTGTACATGAAAATTCCCATCCCCCACGTGCCCCACCATCGTCGCCGGAAAACTCGACCCATCCAGATCCGCGCGCGTCGCCACAATGCACTCCGCCAGCCGCGAAATCGGCACGCACACATCCGTCGTCAACACGTCTGACCCCGGCCGTAGAGCTCGCGACGCGTAGTACACATCGTGCCGCGCCTTCCACAGCCGCGCCCGTCCCGCCGCCGTCGTCTGCCAATCGAACCCCAGTCCTCCATGCTCGCAAGCCAAACCCTCCGCCAGCCGTGCCGTCTCTTCCACACTTGCGTCGCTCAGTCCATGAAACTCCATCAACAGAGTCGGCCGCACCGCCAGCTCCAGCTTCGAATAGTTATTCACCGCCGCCACTTGACGCTCGTCCATGAACTCGATCCGCGCCACCGGCAGCCCCAGTTGAATGGCCTCAATCACAGTTCGCACCGCGCCTTCCACCGTGGCAAAGGCGCAAACCGCCACGCCCACCGCCTCGGGCAGCGCATGCAGCCGCAGCGTCACTTCGGTTTCACGCCCAGCGTTCCCTCAGCGCCCACAAACAGCCGCGTCAGGTCGTAGCCCGCGCTCGATTTGCGCGCTCGCGTCCCTGTGCGAATCACGCGCCCATCCGCCAGCACCACTGTCAGCCCCAGCACATTTTCGCGCATCGTCCCGTAGCGCACCGCAGTCGTTCCCGAGGCCCGCGTCGACGCCATCCCGCCAATCGTCGCGTCCGCCCCAGGATCGATAAAAAATGTCAGCCCTGTATTTTCAAGCGCCTTAGCCAGCGCCAGCCGCCCGATCCCCGCCTCCACCGTCGCGTCCATGTCCTCCACGCTCACCCGCAGCACGCGATTCATCTGCCGCATGTCCATGCAGATCCCGCCCCGGAGCGCATGCACATGTCCTTCGAGCGAAGTCCCCGCGCCAAACGGCACTATTGCCAACCCGTGCCGCGCGCTCACCTTCACAATCCCGCACACCTCTTCCGAGCTCTGCGGAAAACAAACCAGATCCGGTAGCGCCGGTGGATGCGTGCTCTCGCCGTGGCTGTGATGCTCGCGCACCACCACAGCCGCCGTCACCCGCTCGCCCACCAGCACGCGCAACTCCCCCAGCGCCACGTCAATTGCAGTTCGATTTTGGATTCCAGTGTTCATAGCCCCTTCGGCGCCGAAAGAATCTTCCGAAGAGATAGAATACTCGTTGAATGGGATGAATCAGGAGATCCGATCCTCTCCCCGATGCGTTTGACTTGGGTTCCATCTCAGCTTCCGAGACGATCCTGCCTAGCGCCAACAAAAGAAAGCCTGGCGTTCTTGCTCTTCTGTGCGCCGGCCACCAGCAACGCCGCCCCGCACATCGCCAGCGTTTGCGCCACCTGGTCCAGTTCCCCGCTGATCGCGATCGAGGGATGAACAATCTCCATCGGCATGTAAAGAAAGAGCAGCAACACAAAGAACGCAATCCCCGCCACCGCCGCCGCCAACCGTGTCCGCCAGTTCAGCAGCATGGCCATGCTGCAGGCAACCAGGATCGCCCCCGTCAAATACGGCCAAACCATATGCCCTGGAATCCATGCCGGCGTCATCAAATCGGGCTCCGGCACAACCGGCGCAAAATTCGGATGCAGAAAGTTCTCCACGCCAAATTCTCCGATTGCAACCGCGAAGAAGGCGCGCCCCAGAACCGCAATCCAACCAAATCCGCGCCATCGGCCCTCCGCCGCCAACGTTCCCGCCAAGGCCAGTGCCCCTCCGCTTAACGACAAGTCTCGCAGCAACGCCGTCACCGCAAGGTCCCCCGGATTCTGTATCAAGTTAGGCACATAGATAAGCAACACGAAGAGAAACAGCATCACGCCCACCATCAATGCTGCCAGCTCCGCTTTGATTGCAGTGATCATGCTCAACGAAGCGGCAATCAGCGAGGTCCCGACCAACACGGCCCAGAACAAATGCCCCGGCATCCACGACGGCACACCGTTCACCACGTCATGCAGGAATATAAAATGCTGCGCGCCAAAAACCGCCAGCGGCCATGCAAAAAACAACGGCCCAAACGCGATCACTCTCTCCAGGCCGTCTGTTCGCTTCGCCCCTTTCCTCAACGTCAGGAAAACCCCGAACGCGAAGAGAGCCGCGGCCGCGCAATGCACCCAGAACGAACTTCCCGTCAGCCAGGAAGTTCCGATAACCGCACCAACACTTCTATCGGCAAAGCGTATGGAATCGACGTCCGGCCCCCGCAGCATTGTAAATTTTCCGCATGCATCCAATTTATATTCCCATGAGCTTTAAACACCGGCCATAGCCACTCAAGCTATCGCTGCCATGGCCGCTTCGCCGCGATTCATCAGCGAACTCCATTCCCCGCCTCGACACGCACCCGCCAAGGAAGAATAAAAAACGAAAGAATAAAAATAGCCCTCCCACGGCCGCCGCCTTCGCTCTCTGCGATATATTCGTTGCGTGCCCCCGGAGGTTCCCGTTGAAGCCCCAAAGCCTCACCGTTTCTCTCATTCTCGTCTCCGTCGCCCTGGTCGCAACCCATGCCCAGCAACCCCGTCTCCTCGTCACACAAAAGGGAGATACGAGCTTGGCCATCGTCGATCCCGTTGCCGGCGCCGTCATTGCTTTGGTCCCCGAAGGCGGCGTCACCGGCCATGAAGTCATCGCTTCGCCCGATGGCCGCCTCGCCTACGTGCCCATCTACGGCAACTCCGGCGTGGGCAAGCCCGGCACCGACGGCCGCAACCTCGTCGTCATCGACATCGCCTCGCAAAAAGTTGTCGGCAGCCTCGACTTCGGCCACGGCATTCGCCCTCACTTGCCCGCCATCGGCCCCCGCGACGGCCTGCTCTACGTCTCCACCGAACTCGATCAGTCGATCTCCATCATCGATCCCAAGTCGCTCAAGATCGTCGGCGCCATCCCCACCGGCCAGCCCCAGAGCCACATGTTTGTTCTCTCTCACGACGGCCGCCGCGCCTACACCGCCAATGTCGGCCCCGGCACCGTATCTGTCCTCGACGTGCCCACCCGCAAAGTCCTATCCATCATTCCCATCTCCTCGAACACCCAGCGCATCGCCATCTCCAACGACGACCGCTGGGTCTTCACCTCCGACCAAACCAAGCCCCAACTCGCCGTCATCGACACCGCCACCAGCAAGGTCAGCAAATGGATCCCGCTCGAAGCCACCGGCTACGGCAGCGCTCCCACCCCCGACGGCCGCTGGCTCCTCGTCGCGCTCCCCGACAAGAACAAAGTCGCCGTCATCGACCTGAAAACTATGCGGCCCGCTCCCTCGATCGACGTTTGCAGCGATCCGCAGGAGACGCTGGTCCGCCCCGACGGCCAGGCCGCCTATGTCTCCTGCGTCGGCAGCAGCCAGGTCGCCGAAATCGACCTAGCCTCCATGAAAGTCAAGCGCCTCATCGCCACCGGCAAAGGCACCGACGGCCTCGCCTGGGCAAAGTAGCTCGTCCGGATCGCCATGGGCTGCGTGCAGTGATCCAGGACCGGCAGGCCGGCTGCGTGCAGTGATCCCGGAACGGCAGGCCGGCTGCGTG
>PMOF01000256.1:0-1022 GCA_003162495.1 Acidobacteriaceae bacterium | reverse complement strand
TTTCGGACAGGGTCGCGGATGGATTAGGATGACTGGCGGATGGGCAGTGGCCCACTCATCACAATATCGGGGACTGTGCCCCGTTCATCGCGGCCTCATCGCGACGAGCGGGTTTTCGGACAAGGTCGCAGATGGATTAGGATGACAGGCGGATGGCCCACGTCTGGCCACTTATAAACTGGGTGCCCCAGAGCCTGCCCTGAGCGAAGTCGAAGGGTCTCCGCCTTTGAGACCTGGGATGTAGAATTCCGCACAGAGCGGCTACGACGCGGCCGGCAACATAACCTTCGACGGCGTGAACACGTATCTGTACGATGGGGAAGGAAGAATCTGCGCGGTGAAGAGCGAGCCCATACCCGACACCTATGTGATGACGGAATACATTTACGATTCACAGGGAAATCGGGTTGGGAAAGGGTCGATCACCACTCTTAGCTGCAATAAATCGACCAACGGCTTTGTGGCCACCGCCGGCTACGTCACCGGCTTGAACGGGGAACAGATGACGGAGACCAACGGCACCACCCAATGGGTACACACCAACGTCTTCGCCAACGGGTCGCTGATCGCCACCTACCATGACACGAAACGGCATCTCCCATTCCGTAGGGATGCAACCTGTCTCACTCCCGCAGGGAGCCAGCGAGAATAGCCCCGGGTAAAACCCCGGGGGACCGCATCACAACATCGCCGCCGCCCCGTAGGGCCGGCCCGACCGGGCCTTACAAACCCGCGCATCCCCGCCCCATCGCCTCGTCAAATTTGGCGGATTGCCGAAAATTTCGCCCCACAAGCGCACAATCATTCCATGCCCAGCCCCAGCTCGTACGAACCGCACGCGGAAACGGGGACGACCCCACCCCCTCCCACCCCGGAAGCGCACAATTTTCAGGGCGCAAGGTCGCTGTCAGAAGACATCTAAAATCATATAAATAAAAGACTTAACCACGAATATAGAATAACTCCAGTCTTCACAATGATCGCAAAAAACCTTCAAAAACACCGCTCTTTAGACCAAAAAA
>PMOF01000287.1 GCA_003162495.1 Acidobacteriaceae bacterium | reverse complement strand
CCTTATTTCCCTTCCGCCAGCGTCAACGGCTTGCCTTCAGAAACGTAGTTGCGATTCCACTTGGGAATCTCAACCACGTACTCGCCGGGACCAGTGATCACGGCCTGGCAACCCAGCCGCGAATTCAACTGCTGATCGGCGGCCATATCCATCCGGTCAATTTCATCGTCGTCCGCCTCGCTGATGCCCTCTTGATCCTTGATCCACAGGTGGCAGGTGGTGCAGGCGCACACGCCTCCGCAGGCATGGTCGAGAAATATGTTGAAGTTCTCCGCCACATCCAGAAACGACATCGGCTTGCCATGATGCTCATACGGCAGCGTGCCGTACTCGAACTCCACCGTTCTGCCCTCGGGGAGAAACGTGACACGCACCAGCTTGTCGGCAGGAATGTTTTTGTTTGTCTCTTCACTCATACAATGCGTCTCTTTCTCTTAATGCGCGCTGAGCATCAACCCTTTCCGCACGAAACGCGGAAAAGATGGAGCACAGCTATCTCCGCCAACTCCGCTTCATTTGAACTCCGCCTGCGCCATCGGATGAGGCGCGTTAATCGCCTCGCCCAGATCCTCGTCCGCCGCGTCCATTGTCTTGCCGCGAATGGCGGTGGTCACTGCCGCGTCCATCATCAACTCGGCAAAGCGCTGCGTGGTCCGATCCAGCGCCAGCGTCGCCTCGCGAATTGCCGACTGATCTGTGCCGCCCTTCACGGCAACCAGCCGGTCGCGCGCTGCCGCAATGGCCGCCTGCTCATCGTCCGTCAACTGATTCCACGCCGGATTCTCCGGTGCGCGCTCCACCAGGGTAAGAATCGTCTCCGCCTCATTGCGCGCCTCAATCAACAACCGCGCGGCAAAATCCTCCTCGGCGTGATCAAACGAATCCAAAATCATGCTCTCGACCTGCTCGTCCGTCAATCCATAGGTCGGCTTCACTTCAATCTTTGCCGCCTGCCCGCTGCGCTGCTCACGCGCCGTCACTTTCAAAATGCCGTCCGCATCGATGAGAAATTTTACTTCAATGCGCGGAAGCCCGGCGCTCATCGGCGGAATCCCTTTCAGGTCGAACCGCGCCAGAGACCGACAGTCGGCGGCCAGCTCGCGCTCGCCCTGCACCACGTGAATTGCCACGTTGGTCTGCCCTTCCACGCCGGTGGTAAAGTGTTCAGTCGCCGAAGCCGGAATCGTCGAATTGCGCTGAATGATGCGCGCAACCGTCCCGCCCAGCGCCTCAATGCCCAGCGAAAGCGGTGTCACGTCCAGCAGCAGCATTTCTTCGGTCGTCTTCGACGCGCCGGCCAGAATGTCGGCTTGCACCGCCGCGCCCAGGGCCACCACCTCATCGGGATTGAGTTCAATGTGCGGCTTCTTGCCGCGCGCGGCCAGGTGAAAAAGATCGTCGACCAATTGCCGCACCGCCGGAATCCGCGTCGAGCCGCCCACCAGCACCACTTCATCCACTTGCTCCGGCGTGATGCCGGCATCGGTGAGCGCCTGTTTGCACGGACCCGCCGTGCGTTCCAGCACCGGCTCGATCAGCACTTCAAAAACCGCGCGCGGAATCTCGCGCTGATAACGGTCGCCGTTGGGAAGTTCAATGTCGAAGCGCGCCGCGTCCTCCGTGGAGAGGCTGATCTTTGCGTCCATTGCCGCTTTGCGCAAGGCCTGCACAGCGCTCGCATGTCCACGCAAATCCACGCCGTGCTCGGCATGAATCTCGTCGAGCGCGATGGTCAGCAGCAGGTTGTCGATGTCGTCCCCGCCCAGGTGTGTGTCGCCGTTGGTCGACTGCACTTCGAAAATTCCGTCGCGTAGTTTCAGAATCGAAATGTCGAACGTGCCGCCGCCAAAATCGTAAACCGCAATCGTGCCTTCCTTGGCGCGGTCCAGGCCATAGGCAAGCGCCGCGGCGGTGGGCTCGTTCACCAGCCGCAACACTTCAAGGCCCGCCATGCGTCCGGCGTCCTTGGTGGCCTGGCGCTGCGCATCGTTGAAGTAAGCTGGCACGGTAATGACCGCCTGCGTGACCGGCGCGCCAAAAAATCGCTCCGCGTTTCGCTTGAGCTGGCGCAAAATGTAAGCCGAAATTTCAGGCGGCGTGAATCGCATCTCGCCCAGCTTAATGCGCGGGACAACATTCCCCTGCTCGCCGTCCTCATCTTCGGCCAGGCGGAAGGGAAACAGCTTCAGCTCATCGTGAATCTCTTCCAGGCCGCGGCCCATCAGCCGTTTTACGGAATAGATCACCAGCTCCGGCGTCTCGATCAGCGCCTTGCGCGCTCCATTGCCCACCGTCACTGTAGGCCGGCCGCCATCGGCTGCAACCGGATCGAGCGCCACGACCGAGGGCACCAGGTTCGACCCGTCCACGCCCGGAATCACCACCGGCGCATCGCCCTGCATATAAGCGACCAGCGAATTGGTGGTGCCCAGATCGATCCCAACCACGCGGCCTGTCAAATTCGATTCCGCCATGCTTTTCTTTTAAGCTCCCAATGTTTCGGTCACGTCGCGAACCAGATTGCTGAGATAGCGACGCCGGTCCAGCAAGCCCACCATGGTCTTTTGCGCGGACAGCCGCGCATCGTCGCCGCCCGCGTCCCACGTCTGCCACTCTGTCCGCAGATCCTGGTCCACCGCCGCCAGCAGGCCTTCAAATTTCGTCTTCGCTTGTTCCAAATCAGCCTGCAGCGCCGGATCGTTTTCGCCCATCTTGCGGCCCATGCGCATCTCTTCCAGTTGCATGTTCAGCTCGAATACTTCTTCCAGCAAATCAGCCGGCACGCGCGAAGGATCCTTTTGTCCCTTCCGGTCTTTGCCGCTGTGCTCTTCGCCAATTTCTTCGCCCACCAGCTTGAGCAGATACTCGGTGCGGTAAATCGGCTCTTTGAGCGTGCGATAGGCGTCATTCAAAAGCGCTGTGTCGGCCAGGCTCCACTCGCGCTCATTCTCTCCCGCGCGGGCAAAGCGATCGGGATGCACCTTGCGGCTCAAGCGATGAAACTCAGCTTCGAGCGCGGGCAAATCCAGATTCAGTTGCGGCGTAAGGCCGAACACAGAAAAATAGTCGCCGCCCGGCGGAGGCTGAATCTTGCTGCAATGCGGGCAAAAAAGTGTGGAGTCGTTGTGGCCGATCGAACAGGACCAGCACGCAATGGGAACCGCGGAATCAAGGACTTTCAGCATTAAGCTACCCTTACAATCAGCCTGCAACAACCCGCAATGACGAGTACGGGTTTCAGCCCGCACATCGGGGGCAACCTCTCAAAAAATAAGTGAGTCTTAGGAAAAGGACGACCCGCAGCCGCAGGATCGCGAGGAGTTCGGATTGATGAAGTTGAATCCCTGCCGCATCAAAGTCTCCTCGTAGTCCAGCGTCATGCCGTGGAGATAGAGGAACGACTTGGGATCGACAAACACACGCACCCCGTCAAAGTCGTAAATGCGGTCCCGTTCGCGCGGCCGCGTGTCGAACTTGATCGAATAGGAAAGCCCCGAGCAGCCGCCGCCCATCACGCCCAGCCGCAGCCCACCCTCTTCCGGCGAAACGCCTTCCTTGGCCATGGCCGCGCGAATCTTCTTGACCGCGCGCTCCGTCACCTGCAGCCCACCCGCGCTGCCAACGGTGGGTATTGCGGTCGCAGGCGCCTGCGCTGGCGCCGCGAATGCGCCCTCTGCGGGTTTCGATTCGATGCTCACCATGTTGTTCGACATTTTGCCTTTTCCAAATCCTGTTGCGTGCAAAGCGGCGCGGTTTTAACCGCGCCCGCATCGCCGCAAGTCAACGGCTTCTCAGTGCGCCACAGCCGTGGCGTTCGCTGTCTCGGTCACGCCGTTCTTCTTTTTCCAGTCGCCGATCGCCGCCCGAATCGCATCCTCGGCCAGCACCGAACAGTGAATCTTCACCGGCGGCAGCGAGAGCTCTTTCACGATGTCGGTATTCTTGATCCCGAGCGCGTCCTCAACGGTCCGCCCCTTGATCCACTCCGTAGCCAGTGAAGAGCTGGCAATCGCCGAGCCGCAGCCGAAGGTCTTGAACTTGGCTTCTTCAATCACCTGCGTCTCCGGGTTCACGCGAATCTGCAGCCGCATCACGTCGCCGCATTCCGGCGCGCCCACCAGCCCGGTGCCCACTTCCGTGGAAGCCTTGTCCAGTTGTCCCACGTTGCGCGGATTGTTGTAGTGGTCAATTACCTTATCGCTGTATGCCATGGTCCTTACTCCTCCTGCGGGGGAAGCCGCCGTACGCTGGTTAGATTCAACAGGTATGCCCGCCGAATCGGAAAACTTGTGTTCCTTA
>PMOF01000074.1 GCA_003162495.1 Acidobacteriaceae bacterium | reverse complement strand
TGGCCGAATCGCGATCTGGCCGGTTACTTTGCGGACTACGCGGGAATTCTGGCCAGGGAATTGGGCGATCGCATCACTGTGTGGGCTCCCTTCAACATGCCGTGGGCTTTTGCCTATTATGGATACGGAATTGGCATCCACCCGCCGAACCGGGCCAAATTCAGCGATTTTCTGAAAGCCTTGCACACGGTAAGCCTGGCGCAGGGTGAAAGCTTCAGGGCCATCAAGGCGGCCTCATCGAAAGCGACGGTGGGTTCCGCGTACAGCATGGCTCCGGGGTATCCGAAGACGGATAGCGAAGCCGACCGCGCCGCCACCGCGCGTTATCACGCGATGAACAATACGTTCTTTCTGCATGCGGCGCTCAAGGGTGAATATCCAAAGGCGTTCGTGGGCGAGCCGCCGTTCGAGCAGATGGGCGTGAAGCCGGGCGATGACAAGATCATGCGCGCGCCGCTGGATTGGGTGGGCTTCCACTATTACACACGGCGGATTATTTCCGATGCGGGTAGCGCGCGGATGGGAGCATCGGCACATTTTGGAACAGAGATCGAAGAAGACTCCGGAGACACGAATGGGCGCGATCCGTATACGCGGTTCCATGCAGTGATGCCTACCGAGGGAGCGCTGACGCAAGCCGGCCTGGAGATTTGGCCGCGCGGGATTTACGACTTGGTGATGCAGATTTCGAAGGAGTATGACCATCCCATCATTGAACTGACCGAATGCGGCTGCTGCTATATGGATACGCCGTACGACAAAGAGGGCGGGCGGGTTCCGGATGAGCGGCGGACGCTGTTTTTCAAGGAGACTCTGGCGGAGCTGGCGCGGGCGATCGCGGACGGGGCAAAGGTGAGAGCGTTTCATGCGTGGAGCTTGATGGATAATTTCGAATGGACCGACGGGTATAGCCAGCGATACGGGCTGACTTATGTTGATTCCCGCGACCAGAAGAGGACGGTGAAAGACTCGGGGTTGTGGTATGGACGAGTTGCGCGGACCAACCGGCTGGGCGCGTGATGGAGCGCTTTGTTTGCTCAGATTTCCCGGTAAACCGGGTTTCAATTGGAGGATTTCAAACGGTAGGGAATAGAAACGGGCGGACGCTCTGGCGCAGGCGATTTAGCTCCGAGACGTTGTGCCTGAGCAATTCATGCCCCCAGAGCCGGTCAGCGTCTTCTCGACAGTCTTCCGCCAGTGCCTTGCCAATCTCTTCGAAGGACCGTCCGAGGCTCCGCGTCAGATCTTCCGGGTCGGTCAAACTGCCCAGGATGAACACTCGATCCACCAGATCTGAAGGAATCCTCGACCTTGCTTGCGCTAGCCGACTCTCGTGGCCATCGAAGTCAATCAGGAGTACCATGAACCGTGTGGGCCAACTACCCATTTGGACAACGTGATCGGTTTCGAATAGCTCCAATACTCTTCTCCAACCGCCTGCCTCCTCAAGGATTTGGATTTTTCGGGCGGATAAAGACTGGTCCAGTAAGAATCCGTTCGCAAGTTGGCGATCTGCGTCATCTTCTGGAAGAACCAGAACGTGCGGGAGATACTTGTTGGCGGCCATCGCTAAAGATCGCCCCGAACGATTGCGCCTACGAGGTCACCTTTGATTTGGAACTCGCCAAGTGGTCGCACAGTTGTTGGTTCCAAGTGGCTGTTCCTTTGCAAGACGAGGGTGTTCTCATCGGAAAACCGGCGGATTGTTTCGGGGTTGTGCGAAGTTGCGATAAACTGACCACCCAAATCAAATGCTTTGCGGAGCGCCGTTGTAAACTGTCCAACTTCGTCTAAGGCAAGATAGTTGTCGGGTTCATCCCAAAAGCAGAGGATCGGCCCGTTTGCCAGGTTTGAGGCCAGGACGAGGGAGCATATCATGAAGCACTTCTCGCCATCCGACAGATCCGCAAACGGTAAAGTCAAGGTACCCTGGTCGGTTGAGAAATCCACGACGAGGCTCCTGGAGTCCGTGCCAACGAGCGGATTCTTGATGTCCTTTAGGTCGGGCATCACCTCTTTTAGATATTCGTCGATTGTTGTATATGCGGCTGGCGCAAATGCCAGAAGCCCGGTAAACCATGCACCGAAATTCGAGACCTCGGGATTCGGTTGAAGCGTCTCTTGCTCGGAGTCTCCTGAAATTAGCCTGGGAAGCGGGCGAATGATTAGCATTTGGGCGAGCCATTGCTTAAAGAGAAACAATGGGTCCTTGGGCGATTGTTGCTGGACGATGGGCAGCGCAACCAAATGCCAATCTATCAGGAACTTGGCCTCCGTGACCTTTCCTTGGCGAGAAAGGGTAACCTGTGCCAGATCCCTGGTATAGACGGGTTTCCCTTCGAATATCAACTTTTCTTCGAGGACGCGCATTTCTCGATAGCCTTCATGGAGTTCGAAGGCAACTGTATACCCGTACGTCTTGCTTTCAAGCTCAACTTCAATTTCAAATCGCATTGGCACATCTGTGCGGTTCCGGGTGCAATCCTTCGGCTTGACTAACTCTCCAACGCGATTCGTACCCCTCGCGATTTTTTGTAAGATCTCTAGCGCGGCGCCTACCGTGCTCTTTCCAGCCCCATTTTTTCCAATTAATAGGGCCGACTGCTTGCCTGCCACAGGCAGGTCGAAGTTCTGAAGGCAGCGAAAATTGTTCACGTATAGGCGGCGAATCACATAAAAATAATACACGCTGCGCGCGGTCGATGCAGTGAACTTGATCGGGAGGGTCTCTTAATTCGATGAATGCGAAGGCGTGGCATAAGGCGCCTTAGAAAGACTCGGGGTTGTGGTATGGGCAGGTGGCGGCAACCAATCGGCTGAGTGGGTGACGAGGGAGCGGAGGCAATTCGCCGTGCATCTCCTGTGGGTACAGTGGGCATCGAAGTTGGCAGGAGCGATCACCCATGACTACGACAATGAATAAAAATGCCGCTAAAAAACCGCTGAGTGTGAAAACTGAAACAGGGTTCGTGCCCGAAGGTTCGAAAACGGGCAGGGAATACGTGCCGGCGATGTCGGGCCGGCCGGAGACCACGGAGGAAAAAGAGACGGAAAGTTTCGCCAACAAAACGGCCCAAAAAGCTGCCAGGACAGAACAAAATTTCGACGCTGCCAACAGCAATTTATTCTCAAAGTAGTCGATGGTGGGTCGATTTGGCCCGGTCGCGCTGGGGTACGGAAGTGCAAACTTTCGACATTGAAAATTTGTGCACCCAACGCGACCAGCGAACCTGCCAAATATTAGTGTCCTCTTAGAAACATTGGAATCAAGAGGATATCGANNGGGAATAGAAACCACGCAACTCTAGGGGATAAGGTTGCATCAATTCCATGGCGGGGACAAATAGGGTTTGATGGTATAAACCTTTTTCCCCCAGCAATGCCGAATTCAGGCCCGAGGTGAGCAAATGACTTACCCTAAGATGCAACATATGCCATTGGGACATGCCTATCTTTGCCAGGACTGTAACGCGATCGGTAACTGCGCAACACAGTGCCCGGCTTGTGCCTCCGAGGTTCTCATGGGTCTTGCAGGAGTGCTTGACCGCGAGTCGCGAGCGGAAGAAGAAACCGAGTCAGGATATTCCTATTTGACAGCCATGGTGGCTTAGAAAAGTGAGGCGATCACAAGATGTGTGAAGCGCGTATCGCGCTTCGCACTGCCGTCTCCGCCCGTAAATAGAAAGCGCTCGATTCGCTGACGGGGCCGCGGAAGCCGCTTTGTCCGCTGCCGCCCACCTGTTCTTGGTGGGATCGCAGGCGCGCGCGTTGAGACTTGCAAATCCGCTATGAAAATTTGTGCACGGAGCCGTCTGTCACCGCGTGCGGTGCTCGCGCCGAATGCCGGGCATCCACAGCTCACGCGTTTTGCGCGGCGCGGCTCGGCCTATAATGAAGAATGGCTGGTTGCGCCCTGAGCCTCGCTGAGCGGACATGGACGCGGCTGGACGATCTCTTCGCGGTGTTTTCCCTTTGAATGACGTCATCATGATCCGCGGTGCGCGGACACATAATCTGAAGAACATTTCCTGCGACATTCCTCATGGGAAGCTGACGGTGGTCAGCGGCGTGTCGGGATCGGGCAAGAGTTCGCTGGCCTTCGACACCATCTATGCGGAGGGGCAGCGGCGGTATGTGGAGTCGCTGTCGGCATATGCGCGACAGTTTCTGGAGCGGATCGAAAAGCCGGATGTGGACCTGATCGATGGGCTGGCGCCGGCCATCGCCATCAAGCAGAAGAACACGACGCGGAACCCGCGATCGACCGTGGCCACGGCGACGGAGATTTACGATTACCTGCGCCTGCTGTATGCGCGCTGCGGAACGGTGCACTGCGTTTATTGCGATGGGCTGGTGAAGCGCGATTCGATGGACGAGGTGGCCGAGGCTGTGTTGGCGCTGGGGGAGGGCACGCGGCTGAATGCTCTCTTCCCTGTCGGCACAGCGACCGCGCTCGTAGAGCCGGAGGCGGGAGCGAAGCCGGCCGCGAAAACAGTGAAGGCCGCGGGACGGCCGGCGCGAGCTGCAGCAAAGGGCAAGCCGGTGATCAATGGGGGGGATTCGCCGCACACCGAGACGCTGAAGGCGCGGCTGATGGAGCTGCGGACGGGCGGATTTAACCGGCTGTATCAGCAGGGCAAGATGGTGGAGTTTTCGACGCCGGAGTCGCTGCTGGACCTGGACTTTACGCTGCCAGTGTTTGTGCTCTTGGACCGGATCGTGGTTAGCCCTGAGAGTCGCGCGCGGATTGTGGATGCGGCAGAGATTGCTTACCGCGAGGGCGGCGAAGTGGTTTTTGAAGAGGTACCGCGCGAGGAAGCGGCTGAGCGCACGCGATACAGATTTTCTGGCGCGTTTGAATGCAAGAGCTGCCACCGGCCGGGCAAGGAGCCGGAACCGCGGCTGTTCAGCTTCAACAACCCCTTCGGCGCGTGCCCCCGCTGCCAGGGATTCGGAAACACGGTGGACTTCGATTTGAACCTGGTGATTCCGGACAAGGGGCTGAGCCTGGCGGATGGGGCAATCGACCCATGGGAGCGGCCCAAGTATCGGCCGTGGCTGACGGACTTGCGGAAGCAGGCCGCGGAGCTGGGTGTGCCGATGAACGTGCCGTGGCGCGAGCTCACGGAACAGGCGCGGGAGACGGTGTTGCGAGGCAAAGGCAGCTTTGCGGGCGTGTTTGGATTTTTTACGCAGATGGAGCGCAAGAAATACAAGCTGCATGTGCGGGTGATGCTGAGCAAGTATCGCGGCTATGCGGAGTGCCCGGATTGCCGCGGGCAGCGGCTGCGTGCGGAAGCGCGTAGCGTGCGGATTAACGGCAAGAATATCTGCCAGGCGACGGCGCTGACGATTGCGCAGGCGAAGGATTTTTTTGGCGCGTTGCAGCTTTCGCCGATGCAGGAGGAGATTGCGGGGCCGATCCTGCATGAGGTGCGGCAGCGGTTGAGCTTTCTGGATGCGGTCGGCCTCGAATACTTGACGCTGGATCGATTGGCTTCCACGTTGTCGGGCGGCGAGGCGCAGCGGATTCAGTTGGCCACTTCACTGGGCTCGCGGCTGGTGGGGGCTTTGTATGTGCTGGATGAGCCGTCGATCGGATTGCATACGCGGGACACGGCGCGGCTGATTCGAATTTTGAAGGAGCTGAGGGATCTGGGCAACACGATCCTGGTGGTGGAGCACGATGCGGATGTGCTGCGGGCTGCCGATCATCTGCTCGATCTGGGGCCGGGCGCGGGGGAGTTTGGCGGCAAGCTGCTGGCCGAGGGAGTGCTGGCGGAGATCGAGGCCAATCCGAATTCGCTGACCGGGCGATATTTGTCGGGGAAGATCGCGATTCCGGTTCCCACGAGGCGGCGGGAACCGGGGCGGGAGCGTCTGGTGCTGCGCGGCGCCGAGGCCAACAACCTGCACGGGCTGAATGTGGAGATTCCGCTGGGCTTGCTGGTTGCGATTACCGGGGTTTCCGGTTCCGGCAAGTCAACGCTGATTCACCAGGTGCTGTATCGGGCGGTGATGCGGGCGCTGGGGCAGAGCGATGGGTCGGATCCGACGGGAGTATTCAAAAGCCTGACCGGCGTGGAGCGGCTCAACGACGTGGTGCTGGTAGATCAGACACCGATTGGGCGAACGCCGCGCTCCAATCCGATTACTTACATCAAGGGGTTCGACCTGGTGCGCGAATTGTTTGCCGCGCAGCCGGAGGCCAAGCGGCTTTCGCTGACGCCGGGACACTTTTCGTTCAACGTGCCGGGCGGGCGCTGCAACACCTGCGAGGGCGATGGAACGGTGACGGTGGAGATGCAGTTTCTGGCCGATGTGGAGCTGCCGTGCGAGGACTGCAACGGCACCCGCTATCAGGCCAAGGTGCTGCAAGTGGAGTACAAGGGCAAGAACATTCACGATGTGCTGCAGATGACGGTGAAGGAGGCGCTGCGTTTCTTTGCGGGGCAGTCGCGCCTGCTGGAAAAGCTGGCGGTGCTGGATGAAATTGGCCTCGGCTACTTGCGGCTGGGGCAGAGTGCGACTACGCTCTCAGGCGGCGAGGCGCAGCGCGTCAAACTTGCAGCGCACCTGGCGCAGGTGCGTGCGGCCAACGCAAATGCCAAGCCGTCGCAGGCGAGCCGTGTGCTTTACATATTGGACGAGCCGACGACGGGGCTGCATTTTGACGATGTCTCCAAACTGCTCACGGCGTTTCGCAAATTGATCGACGGGGGCGGGTCGCTGATTGTGATCGAGCACAATCTGGACGTGATCAAGTCGGCCGATTGGGTGATCGATCTGGGACCGGAGGGCGGCGAGGGCGGCGGACGGATTGTGGCCGAGGGCACGCCGGAGCAGATCGCTGCGAATCTGCATTCCCATACAGGGAAGTGGCTCGGAAGGGTGCTGTGAGAGAAGTAGCGCTGACTGGATTTAAAGAATCTGAATCGCAGGCCGGCTCTTTATGCCCGGATGATCAGTTCGCGATATTGCGTGAATTGATTTGCCAGCGGTCAAGCAAATTGGGTAGAACTGGTGGGGCGATCCGCAGGCGCTGAATCGTGTCGGAGTTGAAAACGCCGGGCGCGAGCGCCTATGCAGCGCGCTCGCAATCGGAAGAGGGTGAGCAGCCTTGAGCATTTCTACAGGGTCAATCGGGCCAGGCAAATCGGTTGGGCCTAAGCGCGGTGGTTTGGACGATGAGGAGATCGCAGCTCCGCTGATTCCTCGCGGCCGGCTGATTCCTTTCGTCGTGGTGACGCCGCTCTTTTTTCTGTGGGCGATTCCGAATAACCTGACCGACTTTCTGATCCGTCAATTCATGAAGTCTTTCGAGATCAACCGATCCGGCGCGGCGCAACTGCAGATTGGGATCTTCGTGGGCTATTTCGTGATGGCCATCCCGGCCGGCCAGATCATGCGCTACTTCGGTTACAAAGCAGGCCTCGTGACTGGGCTGATCCTGATGGGCGGCGGGTGCTGGCTGTTTTGGCCGGCGGCCCTCGCCGATAAGTACCCGTTTTTCGTGGCGGCGCAGTTTGTGATCGGATGCGGGCTATCGTTTCTGGAGACGGGCGCCAATTCCTTTATTGCGCAGTTGGGACCCACAGCTTCGAGCGAGCGGCGGCTGAACTTCTCGCAGGCGTTCAATCCGCTGGGGTCCATTACGGCGGGGCTGGTGGGCACGGTGTTCATCTTCTCCGGCGTGGAGTTCAGCGGGGCGGAGACGGCGGCGAAAAAAGCCTCGGGGACCATGCAAGCTTATCTTCACTCCGAGACGATGCGAGTGGTCCCGACTTATCTGTTGTTGGGCACGGTGGCGTTGCTGTGGGCGTTGATGGTGCTGATGACGAAGTTTCCTGACACGGCCAAGGAGGATGTCTCGCGGGAGGACGCGGGGCCGGCGAAACAGGTTTCGTTATTTCAGCGGCATTTTGTGCTGGCGGTGCTGGCCCAGTTTCTTTATGTCGGCGCGCAGGTGGGGACGTGGAGTTACTTCATTCTCTACGTCAGGTCGGCGACCGGGATTGGCGACAAGGCGGCGGGCTACATGCTCACTGCGACGCTGGCGGCGTTTGCAGTGGGGCGGTTCAGCTCGGCGTGGCTGATGAAGCTATTCCATGCGCGGACAATGCTGGGGGTTTATTCAGTGGTGAACGTGGTGCTCGGACTGGTGGCAGTTGCGCGACCCGGCTGGGTGGGCGCGATGTGCCTCCTGACGACGAGCCTGTTCATGTCAATCATGTTTCCCACGATTTTTGCGCTGGGGTTGAAGGGAATGGGCGACAAAACGAAGACGGCCGGATCGCTGCTGGTGATGGCAATTCTCGGCGGTGCGGCGCTGACCAAGGTAATGGGGGTGGTGGCCGATTCATATGGATTGCAGGCCGCGTATCTGGTGCCGGTGGTTTGCTTCGCGGCGGTAGCTCTCTATGCCTGGTTTGGCGGGGAACATCGAGAGGCGGCGTCAGAGGGATCGTTGAGTTAGTAAGTTGATGACAGCAAGTTAGCGAAAAGGCTCCCGCGGGAGCCTTTTTACTTTCGC
>PMOF01000196.1:1654-5751 GCA_003162495.1 Acidobacteriaceae bacterium | reverse complement strand
GCGCTTTTGATCGCGATCGCCTGTCTGCGATCCGTTGTAGGCTCGCAGCACGCGGTCGTGGTCGAGCTGGTAGCGCGCGCACTCGCGTTCGAGCGCGTTGTTCATGGAGGCATGCTCGCGTTCCGTGGCCACAGCGGTGCTAACGGCCAGCGCGCCGACGATCATGATCAGCGAGCCGGCGACGACGAGCAGGCGGTGCGGCCAATCCGCGTGGGCCAGTTCGCCAAAGACCAGCGCACCCCAGGCCAGGCCCCAGAGCTGGTTCGTGTTTGAGAGCGGAATAGCTCGGCCGATGCCCAGATACTTGGTGGCGAATTGCTGAAAAAGATCGCCGATGACCCAGGCGAATCCGCCGAGAAAAAGCCAGAAGAGCAGGTGAATGGTTTCGGCAGAATGAAAGATGGCGGCCTTCGTGCCTCCATCGAGTGCGAGCACCAGCGCGAAGACTGTGGCCAGCTCGCCGATGGTGAACACGGTGACGAAGGAGAGCGGGTTCATGCCGCTGATGTAGGCCTTGCGATAGGGGACGTACATGGTGCCCCACAACAGGCTTGCGCCGGCTGCGGCGAGGATGCCGCCGAGTGCACGGCCGCCCTGCGGGCCTCCGCCGTGAATGGTGCTGAAACCGAGCATCACCGCGGCAAGCACGATGGCGATTGCGCCGAGCAGGACTTTGGCGATGTTCTTTTTGCTGGCGCCTTTCAATTCGCCGAAGAGCAGGCGGCCCCACAGGATGCCGACCAGCGAGTTTGTGTTCCACAACGGAAACGCGATGGTGAGCCCCACATCGCGAATGGCAAAAACGGTGAGGGTGTTGGCCACGGCCCACAGCATGCCCGCGAGGATGGCGATGGGGATGAGGTGCTTGTTTTGGCCGAGGTCGGCGAAGACGGAACGCGTGCCCTTGAGCAGCGTGGGGATGGTCCATCGCGCGGTGAACACGCCGGCCACCATGCAGAGCGAGATGGCGTAAGGCGAGAGGCCGGAGTTGACCAGCTTGGTGGGCGCTTCCGCGGCGCCCAGCCAGACCCCGGCGGCCAGCGCGCAGGCCACGCCCAGTCCGTGCGCCGAGCCGAAACTCTTAGCGGTCTTGGCTGTCGCGCTCATCGAGAGGGCTCCTCTTTACGCAGAGACATGGAGTCTAAGAGCTCGTTGAAAAAACATTGGAAGTCCCAACATCTGAGCCTCGGGGGCTAAAGCCCCACTCATTTCTCTGGGCTTATGTACGGGCTCAAGCCCGTACCCTTCATGCAGCGAAATTTTTCAACAAGCTCCTAATGAAGCGTGATGAGCAACGCGAATCCGATGCTGAACACGATCAGAGGAACAAGGAAGTGGCTGTCGGTGAGAAGGGCGCGGGCTTTGGCGGAGAAGGTCATTTGCGTCCCGTCGATTCTCGCATAAGGGGCGCAAATCCGGCGACGGCGGAGCGACGGCCCGCCATGCCGGATGGGAAAAATGCTGTAGGCTCAAGAGAACGTTCTTTCCCTGGAAGCGCATCTTGACCGTATCGATTGCTTCATCGCCGCGACCGTTTCTCCATCCCCGGCCAGGCAGCGCGCTGCACTGCGGCAAGGTCTCGCTTGATGCCTTGGCAAGACGGTTTGGCACGCCGCTCTATGTGTACTCGGCGGATCAGATTGTGGAGCGGCTGAGCCTGTTTCAGCAGGCGCTCAAGGGCCGGGAGCCGCTGGTTTGTTACGCGGTCAAGGCCAATTCGGCATTGGCGATTCTGAAGCTGCTTGCGGATCGCGGCGCGGGATTCGATATTGTGTCCGGTGGCGAGCTGGAGCGGGTGCTGGCGGCTGCGCCCCAGGCAGTGGAGCGCGTGGTTTTTTCCGGCGTGGGCAAGACGGCCGCCGAAATCGACCTGGCGCTGAAGAGCGGCATTCTGCAATTCAACGTGGAGAGCGAGGCGGAGCTGGCGCTGCTAGCGGAGCGCGCCACCAAGCTGAAAAAGCATGCGCGGTTTGCCCTGCGCGTGAATCCGGACGTGTTTGCCGATACGCATCCCTACATCTCCACTGGATTGCGCGAACACAAGTTCGGCATCGATATCCGGCATGGGCTGAGGATTTATAAAAGCGTGGCCGGGCATCGCCGGCTGGAGGCTTATGGAGTGAGCGTCCATATCGGGTCGCAGATTCGCTCCGCGGAGCCGTTTGGCGCGGCCATCGCGCGGGTGAGCAAGCTGGTGGGCCAGTTGCGGAGCGAGGGCATTGCGCTCCAGGCGATCGATGCCGGCGGCGGCCTGGGGATTGATTATCACGGCGGCGCTTTTGATGCGGCGGCCAAGGTGCGGGAATATGCGTTGGCGCTGGAGAGCGGTCTGGGCGGCTTTGAGGGGCGGCTGCTGGTGGAGCCGGGCCGGTTCCTGGTGGCGCAGGCCGGGGCGCTGGTGGCGCGGGTGCTGCAGGTGAAGCGCAATGGCAAAAAGACTTTTGTGATTACCGATGCGGCCATGAACGACTTGATCCGGCCGGCGCTCTACCAGGCTCATCACGACATTGTGCCGGTGACGCCGAGAGCGGGAAGGCCGCGCTTGGTGGACGTGGTGGGGCCGGTGTGCGAGACGGGCGATTTTTTTGCGCACGACCGAAAGCTGCGGCCCGTGGAGCCGGGGGACCTGGTGGCGCTGCTAGACGCCGGCGCATACGGAATGGCGCAAAGCTCGAACTACAACAGCCGGCCGCGCGCGGCGGAGGTGCTGGTGGAGGGCACAAGGGCAAGGCTCATTCGACGGCGCGAGACGATGGCGGATTTGCTCGGGCCGGAGAGGGTCTGAAAGCCCGCGCCTAAAGGCGGCCGACGGATGCACGGCATTCAGGGGCCTGAAGGCCCCTGCTCCCTCCGTCACGAATAAAGAGACCTGAAGGCGCATGCTCCCTCCGTTAGGCATAGAGAAGGCACCTACTCCCTCCGTCACGAATACGAAGGTCGTGAAACTTGCGCGTGGCGCGGGGCGTCCTGATAACGTATTCCGCGGAGGATTTTCATGTTGCAAGTTGGATTGAAGACAGCGTGCGCGCTGGCATTGGCAGGGATGACCCTGGGGTTGGCGAACACCGTTCATGCGGACTCGCTGACGGTGAAAACGGAGCAGGGCAAGGTTCACGGCAAGACCATCAACGACGGCAAGGTGAATGCCTATCTGGGGCTGCCTTATGCGGCTCCGCCGGTGGGCGATCTGCGCTGGAAAGCTCCCGAAGCGCCGCTGAAATGGAAGGGTGATCGGGACGCAACGAAGTTTGGCGCGCATTGCGCCCAGGGCCGCGTCTTTGACGACATGATCTTTCAGGACGCGGGTCCGAGCGAGGACTGCCTGTTCCTGAATGTCTACACGCCTGCCAACGCAAACGGCAAGAGCAAGCTGCCGGTCATGTTCTGGATTCACGGCGGCGGCTACTCCGGTGGCTCGGGCGACGAGCCGCGGCATAACGGCGACTTTTTGCCCCTCAAGGGCGTGGTGCTGGTAACCATCAACTACCGGCTGGGGGTGTTCGGCTTTCTGGCCACGGCCGATCTGGCCAAAGAGGCGAACGGCACGGCAGGGAACTACGGGCTGCTGGATATGGTGTCCGCGCTGCAATGGGTCAAGTCCAACATTGCGAAGTTCGGCGGCGATGCGGGCAATGTGACCATCTTCGGGGAGAGCGCGGGCTCCTTTGCGGTAAGCACGCTGATGGCGGCGGCACCGGCGCAGGGGTTGTTCCAGAAGGCCATCGGCGAAAGCGGCGCGCCCTTCAGCAACGTGTTGCCGACCGAAGCCCTGGAAGTGCGCGAGAAGAAAGATGGGGAGTTCGTGGCCGGGCTGGGCGTCAATTCGCTGGCCGACCTGAGGGCGATGCCCACCGACAAGGTCCTGGAAGCTGTGAAGGCCAAGGGAACCGGAGGCTTTCCCCCGGATATCGACGGCAAGCTGCTGACCGAGCCAGTGCCTGACACCTACGCGGCGGGCAAGCAGGCGCACGTGCCGCTGCTGGCCGGCTGGAATCGCGATGAGGGCAGCTTTATTGCCATGCGCGGCACGACGGCGGTGCAGTGGAAGGCTGCGGCGGAAGCGATGTTCAAGGATCGCGCCGCGCAGTTTTTGACCT
>PMOF01000196.1:0-1584 GCA_003162495.1 Acidobacteriaceae bacterium | reverse complement strand
GGCACGTTTGCCTTTCACTCCGACGACATCGAGTACGTCTTCGGCACCCTCGACACACGGCCCGGCGCCGTGTGGCGCCCCGAGGACCGCAAGCTGAGCGACGAAATGATGAGCTACTGGACGAACTTTGCCAGGAGCGGCGATCCCAACGGACCGGGATTGCCCGAGTGGCCGAAGGATGGCAAAGACGACTCGCTCATCCACCTGGACAGCACCATTACGTCGGGGCCGGACACGCTGCGGCCAAGGTATGAGTTCCTGCTAGAGGGCATGCCGCCGTTTCACTTCTAGCGCGGAGTGTTCGGGGACCTGGCCGCGCGGCAGGCCCCCAACACATGAGGAAGGCCGATGAGGCCATTTGAGAATTCATGCTTTCGATCGCTTGCATTCGGGATTGGGATTGATCAAAGTAAATCGTTACCAAAGTGCGTTACCAGTACTGTTTCTATTTGTACCGCCTGCCGAAAAGAAGTACAGTCTGGCTATTCTTCTTACCCAATTACCCAATTGTTGTATTTAATCGCTTGACTGGTTTGCTGTATTGAGTTTGATCGAATGTCTGGGCCTCAGAGGTGCATTTATGATTTGTCCGCATTGCCAATCCGTCTCCTTGTCCGTGATTCCGGCGGAGATTCGTCTTTATCGAAATGGCCCACGCACGTTGAGCCATCCACCCTTGACCCCTTCGCCCGATATCCGGGTGTGCCTGGACTGCGGCTGGTCTGAGTTTTCCATACCGCGCTCCTGGCTCTCAGCGGGATGGCTGCGCCCGATGCGTCCCCAGGTTGTCCCGAGCCGGGTTGAGATCGCAACATCAGACGTGGCCGCGCTGGCCTCGTAAAGCGGTTTGGCTGGGCCTGAAAGAACGGGCCCGGTCTGTGCGGCGGCGTGGTTCGTCGGCGACGGAACATCCGCCTGGTTGTTTTAATTCCTCTTGCGTGCAAAAGGCCTCCAGCTGAAGCTGGAGGCCTTTTTTGTGCGGTCGCATCTGCGCCTGAAAGGCGCGTCTGCCGCACCGCAGGTGATCGGGGTCCCCAGCGACGGGTCCATGTCGCTGGGGTGATGCTTAGTACATGCCGTCCATGCCGCCGCCGTGTCCGCCGCCGGCCGGAGCCGACTTCTGCTCCGGAATCTCGACCACCAGCGCTTCGGTGGTGAGCAGGAGACCGGCGATCGAGGCTGCGTTCTGCAGCGCCGTGCGGGTCACCTTGGTGGGGTCAATGACGCCCGCCTTGACCAGGTCTTCGAAGACGCCGGTCGCAGCGTTGTAGCCGAAGTGAGGCTGCTTGGATTCGAGCACCTTGGCAACCACCACAGCGCCCTCTTCGCCGGCATTGGCGACGATCTGGCGCAATGGCTCTTCGAGCGAGCGGCGCACGATCTGCGCACCGATCTTCTCGTCGCCTTCGAGCGTCTTGATCAGCGCATCGACAGCCGGAATAGCCCGAACCAGCGCCACGCCGCCGCCGGGGACGATGCCTTCCTCGACAGCCGCGCGAGTGGCGTGCATGGCGTCTTCGACGCGCGCCTTCTTTTCCTTCAGCTCGGTTTCGGTTGCCGCGCCCACCTTGATCACCGCTACGC
>PMOF01000013.1 GCA_003162495.1 Acidobacteriaceae bacterium | reverse complement strand
CAGGCCTGCAAGGGTGGCCGAAATGGTGGGTGCGGCGGCTGCGGGCGGATGCAGACTCACGGTGCCAGTGGTATCGCCGGGTGAGATCGCGGTCAGGATGGAGGGCTGGTAGAGCGTGCCATCGGTGCGCGTTCCCACGATGACCACGTCATAGGTTCCGGCGGGAAGGGGACAGAAGGCAAAAGAACCGTCGGCGCCGGCGAGAGTAGACATGAATACGCGGTCAACACCCGCGGAATCCTTCTGCTCGAGGGCGACCAGCACGGCGCCGCTCACGGCATTGCCGGTTGCGCTGTCGACCACCTTGCCGTTGAGTGAGCTGGAGGTGGTGCTGACCTCGCCGGCGTGCAGAACCGGCTTGAGGCGGTATTGCCCGTTGCCTTCCTGAACGATGGACTCGCAGGTACTGAAGTCGATGTTCAGATCCTTGGTTTGACCTGCGGCAATGGTGAAGCCTCCTGAGGCGATCTGTCCGGAGGGAATCTTGATCCCGGTTTTGGATTCGCTGGAGAGTTGCAGGGTGTGGACACTGGAATCGGAGGTCAGGACAACGCAATTGGCGGCGGTACCGCAGGCGTTGTTTTTGACGCTGGCGCTATTATCGGCGAGGATCAACCGGATTTGCTGGTATGTGCCGGCCTGCAGTTCCTGCGCGTCGCCCAGCATGGCCAGGAAGCATTGGTTGTTGGCTTGGCCGAGCAGATCGATTTGCATAGGGGCGGATGCAAGGTTGGGGGTCAGATCTGCCCAGCCGCTGCCGGTGTTGCTGGCCGAGGAACTCGTGTTGGCCTGGACGTCGGTAATGGTGACGTACACATGGGCGTATGGACCATCGGGCGCCGCGCAGGTTGCAGGGTCGCTCAAAGACACGTTGACGGTGGCCATGCCTGATGTGCTGGAACCGCCGCTATTGCAGGCCACCACAATCAGGGCCGCAACAAGCAGGGTTCCGAGTATTAGAGCTGGTTGCCAGACATGTACTGGCAGACGCTTTTTAAGTGCATCCGTCATGGACTTCCTCCGGATTGGAATTTCTCGAAAACGGAGCAGCGCCAAGAACCGGAAGCCGAGTAAAACAGAGAAACAGGGAAAGCCTGACCGCCCATCGATTTTATAACGGTGAGGAGCAGGCAGACCCGTAGCCGGAGACCCAAGGTAATCTGCTGAGCTTACGGGTGATTACTCGCGGACAATTTTTACGAAGGCTCCTTCCGGGAGCTCACCTTCCAACAGGTGGACAACGCCCCCTTTGACATAGCCTTCTAGGATTTGACTGGCGGGTTTGGCGGGGGTGAGCCGGGGCTCCCCTGGGTCTGGCGGCGGCGGTGCCGGCCTGTGCGGCTGCCGGCCTGGCGATGCGTCGGCCGGCTGGCTGAGCTTACCCATGGCCTTCCCCATTCCCTGGTCCATGGCCTGGTTGGCCAGGCGGTCTGCTTCCTTGTTGCCGCCACGGAGTGTGTGCCTCATTTCGAAGCGGTCGAGGCGGCCGGCCAGGCGTTTCGCCTCTTCCCATAATGGGCGCAGGACGGGACTGCCAACCTTATATTGTCCCTTCATCTGCTTGACCATCAGTTCGGAATCGGAGACGACGCGCAGGCGCTTGACGCTGTTGTCGATCGCCCATTCCAGCACCGCCAGCAGGCCGGAATATTCGGCAAAGTTGTTAGTCTGGACGCCGAGAAATTTGCTGAGATGAGCCGCCGTGCGGCCGCCGGGGTCTTCAATCACGGCGCCATAGCCGGACGGGCCGGGATTGCCCCGGGACCCGCCGTCACAATGGGCGGTGAACCAGGCTTCGGGAGCAGACGCGTCGCGGCTTTCAAACAGGTTTCCAGTCATCGATTTCTAGTGTAGCCGGGATTCACGGGGCGCCCTGAACAGTGCATCGAGGGGGACGGAGATCGCTCGCCTCGCCCGAGCAGCCTGATTACCAATGAGGTCTTGTCGCGTCTGTTGGAGTGCGGACACTCTTTACCCGGAGCAGGAGTTCGATGGCGACGGATGCGGTGAGTTACCCGATTTCGCCGGTCGCAGGCGCGACTGCCTTGGCGTGGCCAGCCGCGGGGAAGGTACAATCTTCCCCAGGTATGACGGTGACCACGGCAACAGACGGGACGAAAAGGGACGGCGGGAATCGAGACGCCAGAGGCCGTGCGGCCACAGCCCAGGAGCGGGCCGAGGCTCGGGCGCCGGAGATGGAGTTGATCCGCGAGGCGCAATCGGGTTCGCGCGCGGCGTTTGATGCGCTGGTGCGGCAATATGAGCACCAGGTTCTACGCTTGGCGCTGCACTTGACGGGCAGCGAGCACGATGCCGAGGACATTTACCAGGAGGCGTTTTTAAAGGCCTACCGGTACATTGGGAACTTCCGGTTCGAGTGTTCGTTTTATACGTGGATTTACCGGATCGTGACTAACCTTTGCCTGGACCAGCTGCGGCGAAGGAAAACCCGGCGGGAAGACCACGCGGTGATCGTGGACCACTCCGGGGACGAGATCGATTTGCTGGCGTCGGTGTCGGACGACCGGTCGTTTTCGAATCCGGCCAAGGAGCTGGACCGGAAACTGCTGGGGGCCAGGATACAGGCGGCGCTGGGCAAGCTGACGCCGCGCGAACGGATGGTTTTTGAACTGAAGCATTACCAGGGTCTCCGTCTGCGAACCATCGGAGAGATGCTGAATACGACCGAAGAGACCGCCAAGAATACGCTCTTCCGGGCGACCAAGAAGTTGAGAATGCAGTTGGCGGAGTTGCGGTAGATTTACCCCGGCAATCCCTTCAGGGGATGCGGACGTAAAGCGGGGCGGCAAGCAGGGCTTTTGAGGCTGGAAGGACGTAACGATGAATTGTGAACTTGCACACGAGCGAATTGTGACGGGGGCCTATGGAGAGCTTCCCGACGAGCAAAC
>PMOF01000216.1:4012-6151 GCA_003162495.1 Acidobacteriaceae bacterium | reverse complement strand
ACTGGATCTGGTATGGAATCTTTGCGTTCGGCGCCAGCTCGACCAGCGAAGGCGGCTGGGCGGTCAGCGTCAGGCATTCGGTGATCGGCACGCAACCCGAAGACGGCAATTGCGCCGGATTGAGAGAGAGCGTCACCGAACGCCGCCGCGCCGTCTGATACCGAACCAGGTCCAGCAGGGGTCCTGACCCGAAGCGGTCATAATAGATGCCGCCTCCGCCGCGAACCACGGTCTTCGATTGCTGATCGAGCACCCACGCGAAGGAGACGCGCGGCGAAAAGCCCAGCCGCCGGCCGCCTAGAAAATTCTGCCAATCGTAGCGCAGGCCGGGGGTGATGGAGAAGCGGTTGCTCCACTTGAACTGGTCCTGCACAAAACCGCCCACCTCCTGCTGGCCATAGACGAAATGCACGTCACCGGTGTTCTGCGAAAATCCGGAAGGCAGGTTGGCGCTGTAGTTCTGGAGCGCGGTCTGAAGCACCGTGACGCCGTCGGCAGCCAGCGTGGGACCGAAGGTATAACTGCCCAGCGCGTTGGTGTTGTCATCGTAGGCGCGGCGATCAATATGCGGAGTGCCCACTCCGGCTTTCACCAGGTTGCGCCCGTGCATCCAGGTCATCATGTCGTATAGGCGCACGTTGTACTCGGTACTGAAGGAGTCGCTTTGCGCCGAGCCGGAAACAAAATCTCCGGCGACACTGATTTGCGGCGCTTCGACCGCGTTGCCGTGACGAACCGAGTCGTGTTCGCCCACGATTGAAACCTGATTCAGCGTCGAGCCTGACAGGGTGGAGTCCAGGTGCGCCACCGTATCGTCTTCGTGGTACTCGCTGTTGTAGCCCGCGGCCGCCAGCGTCTGTCCGCCTACTCCCTGGTTCTGCCCGGTCCAGTCCTGGTAGCTGTATTGCACGTAGCCGTCGTGACCCAGGCTGAACTGGTGCGCCGCACGGATGCTGAATTCTGTGTCCCGCGTGGGCGCGGGCACATTGGCCAGGAACGCACCGCTCGGATCGGCCGGCGTGGGCACAATGGTTGCGAACACCACCTGATCCAGATCCTCTTCAGCGCGGTTGAAGCTGGCCAGAAAGCTGCTTCTGACGGCATGCGGAATCGGCCCGGTCACATGCCCTTCGTAAACCCGGCGTTGCTCAAACGGCTTGGACGGCGCCAAGGCATTCTGGGCATTCAACGCCGAGTCGCGAAACAGAAAATTGAACTGGCCGTGATAATGCTCTGCGGCGGACTTGGTGATGATCTCCATCTGCCCGCGGCCGGGGTAGTAGTACTGCGCCGAGTAGGGATCCTGGTTGATGCGAACCTCCTGCACGGCAGAAGCGGAGACGGTGGCCCGGTTGGCCTCGACGCCATCCACCATCAGCCCGGTTCCTCCGGTGCTTGCCGCGCTCGAGTCCATGAAAGCGCTCATTGCGGTCGCATAGTCGTTGTCGAAGATGGGCATGGACTTGAGATCCTGCGAACTGAGCACCGAGGAGTCGCGATTCTCATCGGGCGCGGTCAGGTCTTCGCTGTTCTCCGCGTTGACGCGCACGTTGGTAGCCAGCGCGGCGATGGGAAGAATGATGCGAACCGGCAAGGCCAGCGGCAAGCGTACTCCGGCAGCAGGGCCGGATGCGGAGCCGGAAGTGACAGCCGAGCCGCCGGAAGCCGAGCCCGGCGCGGCGATCACCACCGGCGTGCGCACGGTCTCGAACCCCGGTTCAGACACTACCAGCGTGAAACTGCCTGTGTGTGGCGCAACAATTTGAAAGCTGCCGTCGTCCGCGGAGTGATAGCTGCCGGAAACCGATCCGTCGGTATTCACCAGGTCGATTTCAGCACCGGGAACAATGGCGCCGGTTGGGTCAGCCACCGTGCCTTGCAGCGCGGGCGCCGCGGGGGGCGCGGGAGCCGGCGTGCTGGCCGCGAACGTGACGACGGAAGTAAACGTTATCAGGACCGATGCAAGAAGGAAAGAGCGCATGTGCGGTATCTCCAAGGCTAACTCAAAGGGTCGCGGAATCGTGCAGGGTGAATAAAGTCGAGCTTGCAACAATTGTAGGCCAATTTGCTACAAAACTCCAAACACAGAATGTAAAAGGAGGATAAATTTTTTCCTGCTCCCGGTTGGCCTCCGGTCGG
>PMOF01000216.1:0-4005 GCA_003162495.1 Acidobacteriaceae bacterium | reverse complement strand
GGTCCCGACTGGACCACCCCGGCCTATGGTTTGGGTTGCTCCGCGATCCAGCGTTGCAGATTTGGTTCCTGCAGGGCGCGCAGCTCGATGCATCCGTTAATGCTTTCGATGGAGTGCCTAAGGGTGCGATCAGCGGAAGGCACTTTGTGTGCGGTGAAGAAGGCGTTTACGTCATCGCGGGCCTCGGCGGAGCAGAAGGAGCCCGCGGAGCCCACAAGGTAGCCGCCCAGTTCCGGAGTCAGCAAGGTGCGGACCGTCTCCCAGTGACTCTTGACGTATTTCCAGGTCTGGTCCCTGTTCGCGTCGACTCTCAGCCCAATAGCGTACTGGATGAGAGCGTCCTGATTGCGCACCTTGTTTGAGGCCGCGTAGTCGAGCGAGCGCTGGACGAGGGCGGGGTCCTCAAACTGGGCGAGCAGGCGCAGTGCGCCTTCCTGAAACTCGGGATTGGTCGAGGTCTCATAGACCTGCTGCAACTTGTCAAAGAGAGCGGCGTCGCCGTTGCGGGCGGCGATGGCAAGAGCCGTCTGGCCGAGCGTAGGGTCGACGGAGGAGGGGTTGGCAAGATACTTGTCGGCGATCTCATGGGCCTGGGCCAGGACGGCGGGGTCTTTGCCGTAATTGCCGAGGATGGAAAAGAGACGGGCGCGCAACTCGGTGGTGTTGGGCGAATCGCCCGCTGAGGGGTCTCCAAGTTTTGCGTACTCCGGCGCAAAAGTCTGGCGAATCCAGGCAGACAGAGCGGCGTGCTCTTCAGGCGTGGCGGCGATCCGCTGATAGGTTGAGTTGACTCCGACCAGGGCGTCGTCCATCACCTCGGCGCTGGAATCGGCCTTGAGGGCGCTCACCAGGTTGAGGAAGTCGCCGGCGGTGGCCTTGTTAGCGCGCACCTGGGCCCATTCGTCGCCGACCAGGCTGATGCGCTCAGCAGGGCTCAGGTCGGTTTCCGCGTTGGCGACCAGAGCTGCATAGACACTGGGCGGATAGGCGCTGCGGTAGTAGCCTTTGCCGCCTGCGTTGGCAAAGAAAAGAGCAACCCCGGGCGTCGTCAACGATGAGTCTGCCGGGGTGAGGACGTGACAATCCTGCTTGTCGGTCCCGGTTTTGATGCAGACGGGGATGGTCCATTTCTGTGCCGGGTCGGGCTGGATGGAGGGGCTGAGGAAGAATCGCTTTTGCGAAACGGAAACGCTGCCGTTGGCCGGTTCACCAAAGGTGAGCAGCGGCTCGCCGGGTTGGGCCACCAGCGATTCCATGATTTTGTCGACCGGCTTGTGACTGGTCGCGGTCTGGGCGTTCCAGAAATCTTCCGCAGTCGCGTTGGAATAGAGGTGGGCGGAGAGATAGGCATGCACGCCCTTGCGGAAGGTTTCAGGGCCCAGGTAGTTCTCGACGGCGAGCAGCACGTCGCTGGCTTTGCCGTAGGAGATGCCGTCGAACATCTGTTCGATCTCCTCGCGGGTGTCGGCCTTGGCGCGAATGGCGCGAGTGGTGGGCTGCGCGTCGAGGTTCAGAGTGCCTTCCTCGTCCGAAGCCACAGCCTGGTCGATGTTCCACTCCGGATGCATGGCGGCCACGGGCTTGTTCTCCATCCAGGTGGCGAAGCCTTCGTTGAGCCAGATGTTGTCCCACCATTTCATGGTGACCAGGTCGCCGAACCACTGATGAGCCATCTCGTGCGCTACGACCAGGGCCACTTCCTTCTTTGCGCCGATAGAGGCGGTCTTGGGATCGATGAGCATGTCGGTTTCGCGGTAGGTGATGGCGCCGAAGTTCTCCATGGCGCCGGCTTCGAAGTCGGGCAGGGCGATCAGGTCGAGTTTTTTGAGCGGGTAGGGAATGCCGAAGTAGGTGTCGTAATAGTGGAGCACGTATTTGGCGACATCGACGGCGTACGGGGTGAGGGCGACCTTGTCCGGCGTGGAGCAGGCGCGGATGGCCACGCCGTCGGATTCGCCGGAAGTGCACTGGAAATCGCCGACCAGGAAGGCAACCAGGTAGGTGGACATTTTGGGAGTGGTGAGGAAGGTGAGAGTGTGCTTGCCTTCGCCGGGTCCTGGCACATCGCTGATGATGGGGCCGTTGGAGATGCCGGTGTCGCCGCTGTCGATGACCAGAGACACATCGTAAGTGGCCTTGAATGCCGGTTCGTCGAACGATGGGTATGCGCGGCGGGCATCGGTAGATTCGAACTGCGTGACGGCGTAGTTGCGCTTGGCCGTCTTGGAGAGATAGAAGCCGCGCAGTTCGTTGTTGAGGATGCCGGTGTAGTGGATGGCGAGGGTTGCCTTGCCGGCGGTGAGCGGCTCGCGGAAGGTAAAGGTGGCTTGCTCTTTTTCCTGATCGAGGCTGATGGTGGCCGTTTGCAGGTGCTCGTTGTTGTTGATGGTGACGGATTGGAAAGCGATCTCGGCGGCGTTGAGCGTGATGTGGTCCGCGGGATCGGCGAGGGTGAGATCGATGGACTCAACACCGGAGAACGTAGCCGCCTTGAGGTCGGGGGTAAGGGTCAGGGAGTAATGGTGAGGGCGGACGGTCTCCGGAAGTCGCTGGGCGATTGCGGTGCTTGAGGGGACAAAGAAAAGACAGATCAGGGCGGCGGATGCTGCCAGCGTTGCGCGCAGCATGAGGGCGGAACAGCGAATTTTCATACGATCCTCTGGGGTTTTGTGGTGCACAGCGGCAAGGGAATCATGCGTTGGGGTCGGGCGGAGGTCGAATTGGCGGCTCTCCGGGAAGTCAGGTTCTCGCTCTTCCATTCTAAGGTAGTCAGGCGGAGTCCTTCTTCGGCAGCAGGGAATCGAGAATCAGGAGGAATGCGCCGGTGACGATGGAGGAGTCGGCTACGTTGAAGTCGGGCCAATGGTAGGTGAAGATGTGGACCTCAATGAAGTCGACGACGGAGCCGTAAACGATGCGGTCGTGGGCGTTGCCGAGGGCTCCGGCGAAGATCAGGGCCAGGGCGACGGTGGAGAGGGTGAAGCGGTTGCCGAGGCGGACCATGACGATGAGCACGGCCAGTGCGGCGAAGAGCGAGAAGCCGATCAGGGTCCAGCGGACCGCGTGCGGCGAGGCGGAGTTGGCGAAGAGCGAAAACGCCGCGCCCTCGTTGGTCCAATGAGTGATGCGGAGGACACGGGGTATGACGGAGATGGCCCCGCCCATGGGAATGTGAGTCGCGACCCAGTTCTTGGTGAGGCGGTCGGCGAGGATGATGAGCGCGGAGATCGCGAGCAGCCAGGGGAGACGGCGGGGGATGAGTTTGCTCATTGGGCGGTAGCCTTTTGAACTGGTTCCTGTTGAGGTTTGTGGTATCCCACTCATCGCGATAAGGCCGCGATGAATGGGGCACGGAGCATTCTGATCCAACTCGCTTCAGCGAATCGGTTATTCCGCCGGCTGGGGCGGGGCGATGCTCATCTCCTTGAGCGCAGATTGGCAGCGGGTGCAGACGTTTTGCCAGATGCCGTACTCGCCGACTACGGGCATGAAGTTCCAGCAGCGGGCGCATTTGTGGCCGGAGGCGGCCCGCACATCACATTGCAGACCGCCGGAAAAGGCCACTGCAACGTGCTCGCCTGTGATGGGAATTTGAATCCCGTAATCCCCCGTCACTTCGACTGATGAGACGTTGAACACCTCCTTGAGATGCGTTTCATATCGGCGAAGAAGGGAAAGTATCGCCCCCTTCGCATGCACGACGACGTCCGCTTCAAGTGCTTTGCCGATTTTCTTTGCCTGTCTCATCTCCTCCAATTGTCCGAGTGCGTTATCGCGTACGGCAAGAATCTGCTTCCACTCTTCTAGCAGGGGAGCGGGGTCTTCGGAGAAGACTTCTTCCGGCTTGGGGAATTGCGCAAGATGCACGCTGGCTTCGCGACCCTCGACGGCGGGGAGATAATCCCAGACCTCATCGGCGGTGAAGCTGAGGATGGGGGCGACCAGACGGGCCAGGGTTTCGGTGATGGTCCAGAGCACCGATTGCGCGGAGCGGCGCGCCTGGCT
>PMOF01000027.1:15966-17262 GCA_003162495.1 Acidobacteriaceae bacterium | reverse complement strand
GGTCCCTGCACCAGCAACTGGTAGGCCGCAACCAGCACGATGAACAACAGGATCGTGGGCACAGAGCCGAGCAGAAGGTTCCCGAGTTGGTCAAAGATTTCTTGCATGCCGGTATCGATAGCTCAGGCAGTATATTGGGTTTCTGTCGCTGGAGGGAACACCTTTTTGTATCAGGGGCAGAACCCCAAGTCAACGAAGTTGGCTCCTAAGCGGCGGGGTCCTTGGAATGCGGTCTCGAATTCGGAATTTTGTTCAAAAAAGGGCTTGCTTTCGCTGCCAACAGGCCTACACTAACAATATCACCCAGACCCGGTTCAGGGTCCAGCGGGCAGCCGGTTTCGGGAAGTCCTTCCACTCCCGAGGTCGGCGGCCCGCTTCTTAATTTTCAGGCCAGTTTTCTGCTCGCCCTGCCGGTCCCTTCCGCAGAATTAATCACGGCGCTGCCTTGGTGATAAACGCCGCCAGATCGTCTTTCAGTTGGTGCAGAGCGTCCACGTTCAGGTAGATCATGTGTCCCGAAGGGTAGTAACCAAACTGCACGTTGCCGCGCAGGGCTGGTTCCAGATTCATGTGCGACAGGTCAAACTCAGTGCCAAAGAACGGCGTGGCCAGGTCGAAGTAGCCGTTGGCCGAGAAGACCCTGAGGTGCGGATTCTTGCGGATAGCGCTCGCCAGGTCGGCTGCCACATCGGGCAATGGCTCTACGCGGCCCGCGCCCATGCCGGGGGCGCCGCTGGTAGGCTTGTGTTTCCAGTCCCACTGTTCGATGTTGTCGGCGCTTGGCCGGTAAGCGTCGGTGCTCTCATATTTTAGTTCCCGTGCTAAATAGTCGTGAAATGCGGCTATAAACGCTCCACCGATGCCCGTATCCGAGGCGTCGTAGCCGGGCATTTCGCCGGCAGCGTCAACGTCCGTTCCCTCAAACCGCATGTCGTAGCGGCCCAGGATCTTGCGGTCGGTGCGCAACACCTCTTTGCGAAATCGGGCGGGCGAGATGCGCAGGTTGGCTTCCTTGATGTAGTCCACGCTGAGGCCGGTAAAACGGTTCACTTCTTTGGCCACTTCGTCCAGTTGCGCGGCGGGCAGGTTATCCCCGGCTGAGAGCGCCTGGGCGTAGGGGCCGGCGGCAAAAATGCGCGCCTGTTGCACCCAGTCCGCCACATTGGCAGGCTTGTTGGGAATCTTGTCGAAGTACCACGCCGCCGCGGCATAACTCGGCAGATTGAAGATGAACACATTGTCGTAGCCGGGGGCGCGGACGTAGTAGTTCAGAATGGACGAGATCAGCACTACGCC
>PMOF01000027.1:10433-15957 GCA_003162495.1 Acidobacteriaceae bacterium | reverse complement strand
CGGATGATGAAGCGATCGAAGGCGCGCAGGTCCTGATCCACGCCAGTGAAGTCCTTGGGGGTTGCCTTGCCCACGGCGCGAGAGTAGCCGGTGAGCGGCGCGTCGATGAAGACCAGGTCTGTCTTGTCCAGCAGCGAATACTGGTTGGAAACCAATTTGAAGGGCGGCCCGGCCGTGGCCTCCGGGCTGTCGGTCTGGATGCGCACCGGCGAGAAGGAACCCATGTGCAGCCAAACCGTGGCCGCCCCCGGGCCGCCGTTGTATAGAAAGCTCACCGGCCGAGAGCCGGCTTCGGCGCCGTCCAGTGTGTAAGCCACGTAAAAGATGTTGCCGTAAGGCTTGTCGTTCTCGTCGCGGATGGTCAGGTTTCCTGCGGTAGCGGTGTACTTCAGCGTCTTGCCGTTCAGCGTGATCTCGTGATGCGTGGCGACGGGTTTTTCGGGCGGAACGGGTATGTCCGGCTTTTCGGCATCTTTATGCGGCTCCGCGGCCGGCTGAGGCGGCGGCGCGGGAGCCTGTGCTTCCTGCGCACGAACTGCGGTGCCGAGAACCAGAAAAGCCTGGGCAAGAAAAAGGCAAACTGCGAGACGTTGAGGAAATTTCATGGACAGAACTCTCCGGATGGTCAGTCTAAGGATTTGAAGCTTTGAAAACGTGTCAATCGCATCTTAATTCATCTTCACTGCGCGGCCCCTGTAACACCCTTGTCCAGGGTCAGCAGTCCCTTGGCGCGCAGCCAGTTCTCCAGCAGGCCGGGCCACTGGTCTAATGCGGCGTCGCCTTTGCCCAGGCCAGTGCCGTGCGGGCCTGTGGCAAAGATGTGCGCTTCGGCGGGAACGCCGGCCTTGACCAGCGCCTCATAGAAGCGCAGCCCCTGCTCCACCGGAACCGTCTGGTCGTCGAAGGTGTGGTACCAAAACGTGGGCGGCGTGTCTTTGGTGACAAAGAGATCCGGGGAGTATGCAACCCGAAGCGCCTCGCAGCGGTCCATCACGTTGAAGAGCTTGCAGTAACTCAAGTGAGAGGTATCGGCGGAGATGGCGCCGATCCATGGGTAGCCCAGCACCAGATAATCGGGTCTGCTTGACGCTCGCTCGATGGGGTCCTCGGCGTCCGGGTTGCCGGGCACAAACTGCGTAGCGGCCAGCGCGGCCAGGTGTCCCCCGGCGGAAAAGCCGATGACCACGATGCGATTGGGGTCGATCGAGTAGTCCCGCGCTCTGGCGCGCACCGTCTGGATGGCGCGCCGCGCGTCGAGCAGCGGCACCGGCAACAGGTAGCCGTGCGAGGAAAGCCGGTAACTCAGCACGAACGCCCTAAAGCCGCGCACGGTGAACCAGTCGGCCACCTGGCGGCCTTCCAGATTAGCCGCGAGGCCGCTGTAAGCGCCGCCCGGCAGCACCACCACGGCAGAGCCGTTGGCGGTGCCCTGCTGCGGTTCGAAGATGGTCAACGTGGGCGTGTCCTCGCAAGCCGTTCCCTTGGCCTGCGGAGCGTCGCCGGGCCACAGGCGGACCGTCCGAATACCCAGAAAGTCGTTGTTGTTCCCAGCCGTTGTGCACAACTGCATTTGCCCGAGCGACGCGGAACAGGCCAGCAATCCCGCCGCCGATATTGCGAATAGCCGTCTCATGAGAAGCACCCCGCCTTTGGCGTGGATTATAGCCACATCGCTGTATGCCCTGGGCAGGAATTAGCAGCCTGCGCGGTAATCTCCTCTGCCAGCTCGAAGCCATAGCGCGCAAAGTAAAATGCCGCACCATGCACCCGCTCCTGGAGCACCCCGCCGGGATATACGGCCTGGCTGATGGCTGCGGCATGGCGTCCCAGCGAAGCCTCGCGCTGCAACTCGAAGTTGGCCGCCAGGGTGCGCAGCCGATTCATCTGGTAGCGCATCTTGCCTGCCGCCGTCTCTGCCGACTGGGCAAGCCCCGCGTCCAGCGTGCCCATCCAGTCCAGCAGCGCGGTCAGTTCAGCGTCCAGAGCCGTTCCCGCCGCGGCCAGCTTCCGCTTGCCTTCGACGGGCAGGGCCCGCGCCGCCAGAAGTTGCGCCAGCGACTCCTGAACCTGGGACGGAGCCGAGGACGTGCCAAGGGCGAACAACCGCTCCAGCGTCAGCTCGTGTCTGCGCATCAATTCAGCAATGGCCGGCTCAATGAGAGTCCCTGAAAGGCGCGTCTCGACAGGCGTCGCCCGGCCCAGAATGCGCCCGAAGAGCACCGCCGATTGGGCGAAATAGGCAATCTCCGCCGGGCCGCCGATGGTGAGCGAAGTCGAAAGCAGAAAATCCTGAAACACTGGCCGCAGTAACGCCGAGGGCGAGATGCGCTCCGGCTCACTTTCCAAAATTCCCACCAGCTCAGCCGTCGAATAGCTCTGCCGGCCGGCCTGCCACAGTCCCGCCGGCTCCTGCGCGCTGGGCGCGATCCGCTTCAGCGCCACGCGCGCGCCGCTGAGGTCATCAAGAAGAAAAAGCAGGCTGGACTGAGCTCCCACGGCCACCTGCGCGTGATAGCCGGCAGCCTCAAGTTCCAGGTTGCGCTCGAGCAGCGCCGCGTGCAGCTCGTCCGCGCGCTCCAGGGCCGCGCGCAGAACCGGTGCGCCCATGCGGTGCCATGCGCGGCCGCTCGCGTCCAGCACCAGCAGCCCCTGCGCGGCAAAAACCTTGGCGTAGAAGTCCCTGAACGCCTGCGCGAACGTGCGGCCCGGTTTGTAGGCAGCTGCCAGCGCTTCCATGGCGTCAGAGGGACCCAGCAATTCCCACGCCTGATCGACGAGCGGTGTGATCGATTCGTCCAGCACAATGCCGCCCACCGGTCGTGCCGCCATGGGCGAGTTGGCTCCCGCAATCGAGGCATACGCCAGCGTGTGCAGCTCTTTGCGCCCCGGGAAGACTACGTGGTCGATCTCGGCAAAGTCGTGGTCTTCCGTGGCCAGCCAGAAAATGGCGGCGTGCCGCTGCCCGCCCGCCGTGGCCTGGCGCGCGCGCGCCAATGCGGTGGCTGCCTTGAAAGGCGTAAACAGCGGGCCGCCCAACAGCCCCACCTGCTGCCCGGTCACCGCCGTTCCCGCGCCGTTGCCGAGCGCTTCAAGCGCTGCGCCGGCAGCGGCGGATGGCGACGCATTTTGCTCCGCCAGCAACTTGACCATCTCCGGCCAATGGGCGGGAAGAGGCGGACGCGACTGCCATCGATTGTCAGCGGGCAGGGAGGCATAGAACGGCCGCGCCGCCGGGTCGCCGGCGCAGAAGTCGAGAAACAGCCGGTTCTGCCCCGGCGCAACGGTAATGGGATAACAGTCTGCGGTCAACAACTCGTTCCCTTGGGCATTGAGGTGGGCATTCGGCTCTGTTAAAGGATGCCACGCCGGGCACAATCGATGCAGAAGTGCCAGGCACGTTGAGCCGCATCGCGAGCGCAATGCGTATACTTTGCCTTGACTGCGCTTTGAGGAGAGAGAGAAGAGAATGCCCAGAAAAGAGAAAGCCGCAAAAGCCCCCAGGCTAAAGAAAGAATCAAAGAAGGCGAGGGCCGCAGCCGCAGAAAGGGCAGCAGTCGCAAAGTCGAAACCTGGCAAGGCTCCGAAGCGGAAGAAGCTGAAGGCCTCCCAAGGGGAGACTATCGTGGAGACCGCTCAACTGCTCAGTTCTGTGGTCGCTTACAAAGGACCGCTGTTCCGCGTGCTCCACGACAAGCTGATTGAGCCCGGAGGCCGCAAGAGCGAGCGCGACGTCATCCGCCACAATGGCAGCGTAGTCATTTTGGCCATCGACAGTTCCAAAAGCAGGAAGAACCCCTGGATCGTGATCGAGCGCCAGTACCGCCATGCCGCCAATCAGTTTCTCTGGGAACTGCCGGCAGGCAAGCTCGACGCAGGCGAAAATGCCCTGGCCGGCGCCCAGCGCGAACTGGCCGAAGAGACCGGCTACAGCGCGAAGAAATGGAAGCCGCTGGTTGAGTACTACGCCAGCCCTGGCTTTCTGGGCGAATCCATGAAGGTTTTTGTGGCCGAGGGCCTGGTGGCGGGCGAAGCTCATCCTGAGGACGACGAGCAGATCGAGTTCCGGCTGGTGAAGCTTTCCGAGGTGCTCAAGATGATTGAGAAGGGCGCCATCCTGGACGGCAAGACGCTGACCAGCGTGCTGCTGTATGCGCGCCAGCTGGGCGGCAAACGCAAGAAATAGTTAGGCTCGGGCCGGTTCTCCGCGTGCTGTGACCATACATCCGCTCTCGCGAGAGAGGATGCATGGTCGCCGCAAACGGGAGAGAGCGCGCTGGTAAGACAGCGGACACCGTCCCTGTTGATGGATGCACCTGAAAATAATTATTTGAGTCTAAATCCTTGATTTGTTTCTCTTGTCTCACTTCGTGGGCCATTCCACCGCGATGCCAATCAACCTTTCTTCCTTTTTCCACGTCTTATAGTTCTATCGGTGAGTGATCACTCTAGCTCATCGGATTTCCCCCGCAAGACCCAAGGAAGGCAGGAGCCTGTGGCTCAGCACAAAGGCAAGGTCAAGTGGTTTAACAACGCCAAGGGCTATGGATTCATCGGACGCGAAGACGGGCCGGATGTATTCGTCCACTATTCGGCGATTCAACTGGACGGATACAAAACGCTGAAAGAAGGCGATGAGGTAGAGTTCGACATCGTCCAGGGTCAGAAAGGCCCGCAGGCGGATTCAGTGATCCGCTTTCGGGATGCCGCCGCCCATAGCGCAGCCTAGCAGCGCAGACGACCGGGCGTAGCCGCAAAACTGCCGTCAGGCGGAATGCGGATGGTGTGTCCGTCGGCCCGCCTCGATCTCAAAGCGAGCTCCCCGCCCCAGAGGTTCTCCACCGGTCGTGTGCCCTCCCCGCCAGACCGCAACGAAACCTGGTCCCTGTTCCCTAGTCCCTCGTCCCTCGTCCCTAGTCCCTTGCCCCCGCTTTGTCGGATACTGTTCGCGGAGACTGAATCCGATGGACAACCCCACCATGGCCCGGTTGCTGGCCGAGACTGCCGATCTGCTGGAAATCGACGGCGGCGATGGATTCCGCATTCGCAGCTACCGCCGCGCCGCCGAGGCCGCCGAGCAAACCACCGTGGACTTGGTAGCAGTAAGCGCCGAAGCCGCCCGTCTGCTTGAGATTCCCGGCATCGGCAAGAGCATGGCCGCCAATCTGCAGGCCATTGCCGCCACCGGGACGCTGCCCTTGCGCGATGAGCTGCTGGCCAAATACGGCGCGAGCGTTCTGGATCTGCTGAAATTGCCCGGCATGGGGCCAAAAACCGTGGCCCTGCTGTGGTCCGCGGCGCAGATCGGCAGCATAGACCAGCTCGCGGAGGCTATCGAAGCAGGCCGCCTGGCTGGCCTGCCCCGCATGGGCGAGAAACAAATTGAAAAGCTGCGCAAGGGCATTGAGGACTATCGCCGCAGCGCCGGCCGCTTCCGCATCGACGTGGCCGAGGAAGCGGCCCAGCGCATCTCCGCCTACCTGCTGATTTTCAATGGCATCGAAAAAGTGACGCCCGCCGGCTCCCT
>PMOF01000027.1:0-10404 GCA_003162495.1 Acidobacteriaceae bacterium | reverse complement strand
GCCAAAGGCGAAAACAAAATCAGCTTCCACCTCGCCAGCGGCATGCAGGTGGATGTGCGCCTGCTGCCTTCGGCCTCCTACGGCGCGGCGCTGCAATACTTCACCGGCTCCAAGGCGCACAACGTGACGCTGCGGCAGCGAGCCCTGAAAATGGGTTACACGCTGAGCGAATGGGCGCTGGCGCGTCTGGATAATGATTCGATCGTGGCCGCCGCCACGGAGCATGAGATCTACGCCGCCCTGGGCATGGACTGGATGCCCCCCGAACTGCGCGAGAACCTGGGCGAGATTGAGGCGGCGGCCCGCCATGCGCTGCCCCGGCTCATCGAGCAAAAAGACCTGCGCGGCGACCTGCACATGCACACCAACGCCACCGACGGCCACAACACCATTCGCGAAATGGCCGACGCCGCGCTGGCTTGCGGCTACCAGTACATCGCCATCACCGACCACTCAAAAAACCTGGCCATGACAAACGGCCTGGATGAGAAGCGGGCGCTCGAACACATGCAGCGCATCCGCGAAGTGGACCGCCAGATGGAAGGCCGCATCCGCGTCTTCACCGGCATCGAGGTGGACATCCTGGCCGACGGCGCTCTGGACCTGGACGACGACGTGCTGGCGCAGATGGAGATCGTCATTGCCAGCGTGCATACTCGCTTTGAACAAAGCCGCGAGGAAATGACCGCCCGTGTGCTCCGGGCCATCGAGAACCCTTATGTGCGCATTCTGGGCCATCCCACCGGCCGCCTGCTGCTGCGCCGCGAGCCCTTTGCCCTCGACCTCGGAGCGGTGTTGCGGCGGGCGGCGGAGCTGGGCGTGGCTGTCGAGCACAACGCCGCTCCGGAAAGGCTCGACCTGAGCGATCGCGATCTGCGCCTGGCCAAAGAGCTGGGCTGCCGCATCGTCATTGATACCGACTCCCACGAAAGCCGCAACCTGGGCAGGATGGAATACGGCATCCGCCAGTTGCGCCGGGCCTGGCTGGAGCCTGCGGATGTGCTGAATACATTGGGAGCCGGGGAGCTGCTGGCCGCGCTCAGGCCGCGGCCGTAAGTACCGTAAAACGCACCACTTTTAGTGCAGCCGCTGGCACAATTCCGCGACCTGGCGCGCGACACTATAGCCGGTTCCGTACGAATAGGAATAAGATAAGGGCGCTATGAGTCTTCTGCAGCAGGATTCCCCCGTTTTAGACGATGCGGCGCGCGGCGAGGAATTGACTAAGGGTTCCGGCCACCTGATCTGGGCCACCATCATTGCCGCAGTGGTGGTTTCCATCGCCATTGCGGTCTACGTGATCGCAGGGCAAAAGCCGCCCATGTCCACCGGAACCATTGAGCAGGTGTGGGTGCACCCGCAGCACTCTGAGACTTCGGGGTTCGACGCCAACGGCGCCCCCATGCCCAAGGAGAGCTTCGATCAGGTCTATGTCTTTGCGCTGGTCAAGCTGCATAACCAGAGCAAGCAGCCGCTCTTCCTGCACAACATCATGACCAATGCCACGCTGAGTGACGCTATCCACTCGAGCTATGCGGCAACGCCGGTCGATTACGGGCGGGTGTTCCTCGCCTATCCGGCAATGCCCGTGCCCCACGGCAAGCCGCTCTCCACCGAGACCACCATAGACCCCGGTCAGACCGTGGAAGGGACCATCGTCTCCACGTTCCGCGTGACACGGCAGGAGTGGGATGCGCGCAAAGATCTGAACTTCACCTTTGAATTCCGCTACCAGCCCAGCCTGGTGCTGGCAACCACCCCCACCGCGATTATTGAGCAGTAGGCGGAACCGGCGCGTCCTTGGGCGTGGACAGATACCCGGTCACCGTATTCTTGGCGCTCACTGAGTTCACTACGATCTCATAAAGCGCCGGATCCTTGCCGCTATAAAACTGCATCGGTTCGTTCAGGCTCCTGTCCTTCTTCTCGTACTGCCTGTCGTCGGCAAACACCACCAGGGTGAACTTGCTCCGCTTGCCGTCTGCCTTTCTCAGTTCCAGACTCACCGTGCCCACCGGCTTTTTCTGGCCCCTGGTTAAAGTGAATTCGTAGATGTTGCGGTCGCCCTTGTGCTTCAGGACTTCGAGCTCGTCGTGATTGCGGGCGATCAGGCTGCTGTGGCCGCTCAAGTCCCCCTTCATCGTAGTTAACTGGCTCACCGCCTCGGCCAGATCGCTCTGTGTCTTGGCTACGTCGGTTTTCACGCCGCCCACATCGGTCTTGACGTCGGAAACCGCGCTCGAGACTGCGGTCACCTGCTGCGCGGTCTGCTGCTCAGCGGTCTCCAGCCGCTTGTTGTCGGCCGCCTCGCGCTGCATGATCTGCTGGGCCCGGGCGTCCAGTTGCTTCTGGGTCAACCCGAGCGATTTGCCCAGTTCATCGGTCGTCACCTTGAGGCGGGCATCAGTTTCGCGCAACTCCGCGGCCAGCTTCACGTTTTGCTGGTTGGCATCGGCCAGTGCGGCTTCCTGCCTGGTCACCCGGCTGCTGACCGTATAGGTCCAGATCAGGCCGGCCACCGCCGCCAATAGCGCCACGGCAAGCACCGCCATCAGTGCGCCGGAATAAGTTCTGGGAGTATTGTCCAACTCTTCACTCATCTGTTTTACCTTTCGTCTCTCGCGTTCTGTTCTGCTAACCGCCCGTTCGGGCCTCGGCGTCCCGCCGCGACCCTGGTAATGGCGCGCTCTGCCATTGTATGACGCCGTTGCGCGGATTCTGGTAGGTGGACTTCCCGGGTCATCGCCGCTGCCCACCTCCCTGCCGAGTGCCGCTTCCCGCTCGGCACACCTTCAGGAGAGTCTAGTGAATATAAAAGGTAAGGGGGCCATGTGGGAAATCGATGTTCGGCCAATCCTATGAGTGTCGCCCAAAACTACCCTCTGGACGTAGCCATTGTCCCGTAATCCGTGACAAGCATCGAATGGTTCCGATATAAACATCTTTACTGCTTTACGGATTCCGGGACCTGATTGGAAGTCCCGGCGTCCCAGCGGGGGACGGCCTTCGTCTAATACGGTGGAAGGCCGGAAAGGTTGCCGTAACGACCGGATAATCATCCGCAAGAGGGAGTTCCAAACACTATGTCGACTGCTGTCGCTGTGAAGGGTCTGGAAGGAATTGTTGCAGCCAACTCCGGTATCTGCTGGATTGACGGAGACGCGGGCGTGCTGGCCTATCGCGGCGTCGACATTCATGAGCTGGCCGTCAACTCGACCTTCGAGGAGACTACATACCTGCTCTGGAACGGCACGCTGCCCAACCAGTCGGCACTGAGCGAGTTCCGGTCGCAACTTGCGCAGGCCAGGCGGCTCGACCCGCGCATCGTCGACATGTTGCGCTCCTTTCCCACCACGGCCACGCCCATGGAAGTGCTGCGCACAGCGGTCTCCGCACTCAGCTTTTACGATCCCGATGAGATAGACAGCTCCCACGATGCCAACGTGCGCAAGAGCTTCAACCTGACCGCGCANNGTCCCGCCCGACCTCTCGCTCTCGCATGCCGCCAACTTTTTGTGGATGCTGAATGGCGAGCTGCCCTCTGAAACCGCTACGCGCACCATGGACATCGCACTCATCCTGCACGCCGATCACGAGCTGAATGCTTCCACCTTTGCGGCCCGCGTCATCGCCGCCACACTGTCCGACCTTCATTCCGCCGTCACCGGCGCCATCGGCGCGCTCAAGGGACCCCTGCACGGCGGCGCCAACGAGGCCGTCATGCGCCTCCTGCTTGCCATCGACAAAGCCGGCGCCGACCCGGCAGTGTACGTCAGGAACATGCTTGCCGCCAAGCAGAAGATCTCCGGCTTCGGGCATCGCGTGTACAAGACCGAGGACCCCCGCGCCACGCACCTGCGCCGCATGAGCCAGCAACTGGGCAAGGACGCCGGCCAAACCAAGTGGTTTGAGATGTCCCGCGCCATCGAACTCTGCATCAATGCCGATAAGAAGCTGAACGCCAACGTGGATTTCTACTCCGCGTCGACCTACGCCATGCTGGGCATCGACATCGATCTCTATACGCCCATCTTCGCCATCAGCCGCATCGCCGGCTGGGCGGCCCACGTGATCGAGCAGTTGGACGACAACCGGCTCATCCGCCCGCGCGCGGAATATATCGGCCCCGTCTACCCCTCGCCTTGGATTCCGGTCGCCGAGCGACTATAGGACACGAATGCGCGGCGTGCCCTCCCTGGATGGGCGTCATTTCCCTGCAATTCGAAAGGAGGAATTCATGATCCTTGGCTTGAGTACCTCAGCGTTTACGATCCTGCATGTGATTCTGAGCCTGGTGGGGATCGGCGCCGGATTGATCGCGGTCTTCGGAATGATCGGCGCAAAGCTGCTTCGCCGCTGGAACGCGTTTTTTCTGGTGACCACGGTTTTGACCAGTCTGACGGGATTCCTTTTTCCGTTCAAAGGGGTTACGCCCGGGATTGTCTTGGGCATCCTGTCGATGCTTGCTTTGTTGCTGGCGATGGTTGCGCTCTACGGCCGCAAGCTCGCCGGCGCATGGCGCGGGACCTATGTCATCAACGCCTGCCTGGCCCTCTATTTCAATGTCTTCGTCCTGTTTGCGCAACTGTTTGCCAAGGTGCCTGCGCTGAAGGCCATTGCGCCGACGCCCTCCTCTCCGGCATTCGGGATCACCCAGTTGCTGGTGATGGCGGTGTTTGTCGTGCTGACGATTCTTGCGTTCAAGCGGTTCCGGGGTGTGCATCCAGCCAGCGCTTGATGGCCGGCGGATTTGCTGCGGAGAATACGGTTCCGAATTAGATTTAGCCCTGCCGCGCCTTCCACAGCAAGTACAATCCCCACGCCGCCACCGTGCAATTGTCGCGAATGGTCCCGTCGAGCATCATCATTTCAAATTCTTCCACCGCAACGGAATGAAGGATAAGGTCGTGCTCCTCGTCGTCGGGATCTTTCTCAGCGTGTGCCAACCCCGCAGCCAGAAAAACATGCTGCTTTTGCCGGGTGAACCCATACGCGATCCACAGCCATCCCAGATAAGTCATCTCGGCAGCGTCCAGGCCTGTCTCTTCCNNCTTTTCCACCACGCCGTAGATGCCCTTGTTTCCGTTGGAGCGCAGAATCTCGTCTTCGCGCACCCGCATCCACCGGTTGCGATAGACCTCGCGGCTGGCGATGGTGGTGATAGAGGGCGGCCGGGACGGCGAGAGTGGGTCGTGTTCGTTCACACGATTAGTGTGCCACGGCGGCGCGCTTTCCTGAGTTTTGTCCCAGGCCTTCGCCTTTGCGGACGAAACCTGGGACAATCCCAAAATCGCGGAGCAACCACTCGCAGCAGCGACCGGTACTGCTACTACTTGATCGCGATGCCCATCACGGTATACGCGGGGATGGATATTTTGGCCGAAAACGTGGCTCCGGATTGGCTCAGCGGGAGGCTCGTGGTGTTGATGGCTTTGCCGCCGACGACCTCATAGAGTGTCGCCACCACTGGCGCAGCGAAACCCAGATAGCTTGCGTTCACGGTTTCGGAGTAAGTGTTTCCGGTGGGATTCACGATCAGGATGGAATCGCGGTCTGCGGTGAAAAACGCGGTCACAGCCAGGCCTGAACCGCTGGCCACAGGCGAAACGGAGCTGGCCATCCACCCGCCGCTGTTAAGGCTGAGATACGACGTCGATGCCATCAGTTCATAGGCATAATACTGCGGGTACGGCGAGGGCGCGGTGCTGGAGGAGAGGGCGCAATCCATGTTGGTGTCCCAATCGCCCAGCAGGCAAAAGTAAGGGCGGCTGATGGCTGAATAGTAGGCGAACTCCCCTGGGACATGCGAGGCGCCGGAGTAGACGGTATCGAGCAGATCGGTGACGTAAAGTGCGTTAAAGATAGGTGCGTAGGTCGGGTTGTCGCGGCAGCAATCCTTTGTGAACATCCAGTTGGTGTTGTATTCGTCCACATAGATCGGCGTGCCCGCGCCGAGCGGCTGTTTGCCGGCGCCCACGAGCCGCGACGCATAAGCGTACAAATAAGCGGGACCAGAAGTCGTGCTCTGCGTGAGCGCGTAGAGCGGCGTGTAGCCGTTATAGGTATCCCAAGTATCGTAGATTGTGCTGGAGCCGCCCACGTAATTGTGATAGCTGACGAAGTCGACATAAGGAGCGGTTGAGGAGCCTGTGGTGAGGGCCTTGATCCAGGTCGCGCTCATATACGAGACTGCTGGACCGCCCACGCGAATGGTCTTGCCATCGGCAGCAGCCTGCTGTTTCAACAAGGGCGCCGTGGCTGAATAGATTGCGAGGTAGTCGTTGAGCTTGTTCGTGTCGCCGCAGAGGCCCCCGCCGTCCGGCTCGTTCCAGATTTCGTAATCCGTCACCACGCCGGGGAAATTCGCATCCATGTGCGCAACGAAAGACTTGGCGAGCTGCGCCCAGGTCGCGTCATTGGCGGGCGCGGTTTGGGTGTCTCCTGAACTGCAGGAGTTGGGACTTTTCTGCAACCAGGTGGGCGTGTACGCAAGCTGCAGCAGCACATGGAAGCCCTCGGCGCGGAGCTCTGAAATCTTGGGATCGATCTGAGACCAATTGGGGGTCTTGGTGGCGTACACAGCCGGAACGTTGGCATAAGTGCGAGAAATCGTAAGTCCCGCGCGGGAGATGAGCCCCATGTCAGTCTGACTGGGGAGCCAGTCGACGTGGTTAACGCCCAGAATGCCGGATCGGATGGGATAGTTTCTGTAGCTGCGGGAGCCGAAGTTGACAGAAATGCCGGAAGAAACACTGGCGGTGGCATTGCCGGTCACTCCGGTAGAAACGTCGGTGGCGGTGATGGTGTGGCTACCATCCGCGGCCGGCGCCGAGTACTCACCATCGCTGTTAATGGTGCCGACGGTTTCATTGCCGCCAGGGATGCCGTCCACAGCCCATGTCACATTGGCGCTGGGAACGCTGCATGCAGTTCCTTGAAACGTTTGCCGTCCCGCCTCGGGAACCGTCGCGGAACCCGGCGCGACCTTGAAACCCGAGTCAGCATTTACCTCAATCCGCGTCGTAGCCGAAGCGGAGCGATCGGCCTGACTCACGGCCCGGATAATGTGTGAACCGGGTTGCTCGGGGGCGGTGTAGAGCCCATCAGCGGAAATCGTGCCGATAGCGGCGTTACCGTTAGCGACTCCGTCGATGTACCAGCTCACCGCGGAGTTTGTGCCGTTGCTCAGTTCGACGGCGATCTGCCGGGTTTCGATGGGGGCTGCGCAAGCGCTCTCCGTGGAAAGGCGCAAGGTGCCGCTGGGGCGGGTGGCGGGCTCGCCCGCGATTGGAGCGGGCCGTTGAGCACTGGCTTGTTCATTACAGAGCGACATCGCGCCCAGCGCGGCCACAACCATCGCCGAGGCGGCCAAAGAGCGAACTGTTGCTACACCAGAAAAAGATCGAAGAAATAAGGCCAATGAATAACCTCGCACCGTTTCATATGCATATTTTGAAGGAATAAGCACTCCTCAGGCCGGTAACACACGACCACTTCTGATTAGAGTTCGGTGCGCGGCGCGAAGTTGGCCCGCGATTCAAGAATCAAATCAAGCGCGGAGATTTGATTTCGTCTCAGCCCTTTTGGCAGAGCGTCAACTGTGCGAGTTCCGCGGCAATGGATCGCGGATTCGGAATTTGCGCATGCGCCCTATCAGCGAGGCCGGACCACTGACCGCCAGCCGGACCAGATTGCCTTCGTATTCCCTGCGATGCACCACCATGCCCGCTTCAATGGCCGCGAGCGCCGCGCCCTCCTGTTGCGGGACTCTCAATTCCGCCTCGATCACCGGGTCGGAGTGGAGGGCGAGGTCAATCGCCTTGAGCAGCACGTCCATGCCTTCCCCGGTGCGCGCCGATACTGGAATCTCGCGGCCGGCGGATCGAGCGGCAAGGGTCCGCCGGTCCGTTTCACTCAACAGGTCGATTTTGTTCAGCACCTCAATGCGCGGCTTGCCCAGCGCTTCCAGCTCCCCCAGAACCTTTTCCACCTGCGCCTTTTGCTCGTCGCCGTAGGTGGATGAGGCGTCCCGCACGTGTAGCAGCACCTCGGCCTGCCCCACTTCTTCCAGCGTGGCCCGGAAGCTGGTCACCAGCGTGTGCGGCAGATTGCGAATGAATCCCACCGTGTCAGAGATCAGCACTTTGCGCCGGCTGGGCAGCTCAATGGCCCGGAGTTTAGGGTCCAGCGTAGCGAACATGCGCGACGATTGCAGCACCTGAGCTCCGGTCAGCTGATTGAACAATGTGCTCTTCCCGGCATTGGTGTAGCCCACCAGCGCCACCGTGGGCACCGGGACCGACTCCCGCCGTTGCCGCTGCTGGTGGCGAACGCGGCGCACCCCCTCAATTTCCAGCTTCAAGTGGTCCAGGCGGCGCTGAATCTGGCGCCGATCCGTTTCCAACTGCGTTTCGCCGGGGCCGCGCGTGCCGATGCCGCCGCCTAACTGGGACATCGACTTGCCCCGGCCCGCGAGCCGCGGCAGCATGTATTCAAGCTGCGCCAGCTCCACCTGCAACTGCCCCTCGCGGGTGCGGGCGTGGCGGGCAAAAATGTCCAGGATCAACTGCGTGCGGTCCAGCACCCGGCAAGGAAGCGCGGCCTCAAGATTGCGCAACTGCGTAGGCGTCAGGTCGTGGTCGAAGAGCACCAGGTCCGCCTCGTTGGAAGCGGCCACTCCGGCAATCTCTTCCACTTTGCCCGCGCCGATCAGCGTGGCCGGATCGGGACGCGATCGATGCTGCATGACTTCAGCAGCCACCAACCCACCGGCGCTCGCCACCAGCTCGCGAAATTCGGCCATGGATTCGTCGGCGTCCAAACCCCGGCCTTCCGTGGCCCGTGCATTCAAAGCCCGCGCCTCCAGATCAGGCGACGCACGCTCACCTGTCCGCCCAAATGAAGGAACCTCGTCTGCGTCCAATTGTTGTTCGGATTGCGGAAGTTCCGGCTCGTCCTCACCAAGGGGAGCTCGAAGATCGGGACGAGCCGCCTCGAGCCGAGCGGCTGCCGCACCCGCGCGGTTGGCGCGCGAGCGCAACCCAAGGTCCACGCCCACCAGCACCGCCCGCTCTGGCTTACCACTCCCACGGCCAAGACCGGTCGCTGGGGACAAGCTCCGACTGCCGGAGCCGCCAGTCCCGCTCTTCTCAACTGCCGGTCGAGACCGCTCCCCGCGTGCTATCGGACCTCCGCGGTCGCCTGGCTTCCCGCCGGTGCACCTACCGCCGCCGGACCGATGCCCGACGGCACGGCCATCGGACGATGCTCCGTATGCATGACGCTGCGGTTGCTCACCACGGTTGAAATTGCGTGCTTGAAGATCAATTGTTCCTGGCTGTTGTTTTCCAGCAGCACGGAGTACTTGTCAAAGGACCGGATCTTTCCGGTTAGCTTGACGCCACTGACCAGGTAAATCGTGATGGGTGTTTTATCTTTGCGGACCGTATTTAAGAACGTGTCCTGGATATTTTGTGCCGGCTTGTTTTCCATGTGCCGATCTCCTGCTTTCTTTCTTATGGTTTGGATGCAACTGAATTGCAACCTGAGTGAAAAAACAAACCCCTGGGCACGGCGCCGGAAGTCCCGAAGCTGTCAATTCCCAGAATGTGACAAGATTATCGTGATTGTCCTTCCCTTTTCAACCCTGCACCAGCCTAAAGAGGAAACTTTGTCGCGAAAATTAACCCCCGGTCGAGGCCTTTCGCGGCGCGGCGGTTCGCTTCGCCCTGCGCGCTGATCATCCGCAGGACTGTTAAAATGACGCGTGCAAGACGCTCCAACAAAACCTCCGAATCCCGTCCAAGTCTCCCCGCCGGTGCCCATGCTGGACCTGGAACGCCAGTACCGCCCGCTTAAGCAGGAATTGCTGGATGCGGTGGGCCAGGTGCTTGAGACGCAGCAGTTCATCCTGAGCGAACCGGTCGAGACCTTCGAGCGCGCCGCCCAGCAGCAACTGGGCGTGGCCCATGCGCTGGGCTGTTCGTCGGGCACCGACGCCCTTTGGCTGGCCTTGGCCGCGGCCGGAATCGGCCCCGGTTCGGCCGTCGTCACCACCCCCTTCAGCTTCTTTGCCTCGGTCAGCGCCATCCTCCGCGCCGGAGCAACCCCCGTCCTCGCCGACATCGATCCCGGCACATTCAACCTGGACCCCGCCGCGGTGGAGACGGTTCTGAATGGTTGGCGAGGGGCTGGACGCAAGGACGTGAGCGTCCGCGCCATTTTGCCTGTCCACCTTTACGGCCAGCCCGCCGATTGGACTTCTTTCGCGCGGATTGGCAAGGAGCACGGACTGAAACTGATCGAGGACGCCGCTCAGGCGTGGGGCGCCGAATGGAAAGGCATCAAAGCCGGGGCTCTTGGCGATGCGGCCGCCTTCAGCTTCTATCCCACAAAAAATCTGAG
>PMOF01000110.1 GCA_003162495.1 Acidobacteriaceae bacterium | reverse complement strand
ATGGGACCGGGACGCCTGGATCTTTTTGAAATTGCCGACGTGAACATCGGCCTGCTGATCATCCTGGGCGTGACTTCGATCGGCGTGTACGGCATTGCGCTGGCAGGATGGGCATCGAACAACAAGTATTCTCTGCTGGGCTCATTGCGCTCTTCGGCACAGCTGGTCAGCTATGAGCTGGCGCTCGGCCTCTCGCTGGTGGGCGTGGTGCTGCGGGCCGGATCGCTCAACCTGCGCGTAATTGTCGAGAGCCAGGCCAGGCTGGGCATTGCTACCTGGAACATCTTTGGTGGATTTCAGTTTCTGGCGTTCTTTATCTATTTGATGGCCGCCTATGCAGAAACCAATCGTTCGCCGTTCGACCTGCCTGAAGCGGAGAGCGAATTGACTGCGGGCTACCACACTGAATACAGCTCCATGAAATTTGCCATGTTTTTCATGGCCGAATACGCAAACATGATCACCGTGGGCTGCGTGGCCACGCTGCTTTTTCTAGGCGGCTGGACCAGCCCCCTGGGCAACCTGATGCAGCCGCCGCACAACATTTACGCACGCGCGCTGCTGCCCATCTGCTGGTTTGTGGCCAAGGTGTTCTGTTTCCTGTTTCTCTACGTATGGGTGCGGGGAACGCTGCCCCGCTTCCGTTATGACCAATTGATGAACTTCGGGTGGCGCGTGCTGATGCCCCTGGCCATTTTGAACATCGTGGGCACAAGCCTGTGGCTTGCCTATCGCTGATTTACAATCGGAAAGGATTTCCCGGGTAAACGGGACGCAACACAGACTCTTCCCCCTAACCGGCCGGTTTTCCCTGATCGGCACCAGCCGTACGCGACGGACCCATGCACCTGATCCTGTTTATTGTGTTTGCCGGTTTTTGTCTGGCCGGAGCCATCAACCTCTTGCTCCAGAGCCATCCGATCAACAGCGCCTTGTCGCTGATTGTGGTAATGACTTCGCTGGCGGTGCTTTATCTATTGCTGGGCGCGGAGTTTCTGGCTGCGGCGCAGGTCATTGTTTATGCTGGCGCGATCATGGTCCTGTTCACCTTTGTAGTGATGCTGCTGAACGCGGGCCGTGAAGAGCGCACCATGGGCAGCCGCTCCGCGCGCGCGGTGGGCTTTCCCGCGGTGGTAGTGCTGCTGGGCGTTTTCGCCACCGTGATTCTGAAGGCGCATGGGCTGGGCGTGGCTGCGCTGAGCGACGGCGTTACGTCCACTGCAGAGCTGAGCAAAGTGCTCTTCACGGAACTGCTGCTGCCCTTTGAAGTCACGTCGGTGCTCATCCTCATCGCCATTCTCGGCGCAGTCGCGTTGGCCCGCCAGGGCGATGGAGAGCCCCACGCAAGCGGAGAAAGGACTCCGACGAAATGAATTCCCTTTTCTCGCAGGAAGTTCCGATCGCGTGGTATCTGCTGCTGAGCGCGATTTTGTTTTCGCTCGGCGTGCTTGGTTTCCTGATCAAGCGCAATCTGATCACCATCTTCATGTCCATTGAGTTGATGCTCAATGCCGTAAATCTTTCCTTTGTGACTTTCGCCCATCAATGGCACGCGGTGAAGGGCCAGATATTCGTCTTCTTTGTGATGATGGTGGCGGCGGCCGAGGCTGCCGTGGGACTGGCCATCATCATTGCTGTCTTCCGCGCTCGAGCTACGTTGGCTGTCGACCGAATCGATTTGATGAAACTATGAACGGATCTCTCCATCTCTGGCTGATTCCGCTGCTGCCTTTCGCGGGATTCCTGATCAACGGGCTGCTTGGCCGTCGCTTGCCGAAGGCACTCGTGACTACGGTCGCGCTGCTGGCCCCGCTCGGATCATTCAGTGCGGTGATTGGGAATACATTCGGCATGTTTGGCGACATGCCGAAACCGGTCGTCGAAACGTTCGGCACCTGGATCAACGTCGGCATGCTGCACGTGGATTTCAGTTTTGTACTCGACCAGCTCTCGCTGGTCATGCTTCTCGTCGTCACCGGCGTCGGCTTCCTGATTCACATCTACTCCGTTGGCTACATGGCGGAAGACGAGGGCTACGCGCGCTACTTCTCTTACCTGAATCTCTTTCTTTTTTTCATGACGGTGCTGGTGCTGGCCGGCAATGCGCTGTTGATGTTTGTGGGGTGGGAGGGCGTGGGGCTCGCGTCGTACCTGCTCATCGGTTTCTGGTTTCAGAAAAAAACCGCGGCCGACGCGGGCAAGAAGGCATTCATCGTCAACCGCATTGGCGATGTTGGATTCCTGATTGGAATGTTTCTGCTTCTGGCCAACCTGGGCACGTTGACCTTCACGGAGATTAGTGCGAAGCTCGCGGCGAGTCCGGGCTGGACGGGCGGCGTGTTGACGGCCACCGCGCTTTGCCTGCTGCTGGGCGCAACGGGCAAGAGCGCGCAGCTCCCGCTCTACATCTGGCTGCCCGATGCGATGGAAGGCCCTACGCCGGTCTCCGCGCTGATTCACGCCGCCACCATGGTCACGGCCGGCGTCTACATGATCGCGCGCACACATGTTCTGTTTGACCATTCGCCCTTTGCGCTCAGTGTGGTTGCGGTGATTGGCGCGGCCACGGCGCTGTTTGCGGCCACCATCGGCCTGGTGCAGAACGACATCAAGCGCGTGCTCGCCTACTCAACCATCTCGCAACTGGGTTACATGTTCCTGGGCTGCGGAGTGGCAGCATACTCGGCCGCAATCTTTCACNNGAGCAGGACCTGCGCAAAATGGGCGGGCTGTGGAACAAACTCCCCGTGACGTTTGCAGTGACCACAGTGGGAGTTTTGGCCATCGCGGGATTCTTCCCTTTCGCCGGATTTTTTTCGAAGGACGCGATTCTCTACGCCGCTTTTTTGCAGGGAACCCAAGGCAAAGTTTTGTGGTTCGTGGGCCTGGTGACTGCGCTGCTGACCTCGTTTTACATGTTCAGGCTCTGGTATCTGGCCTTCCTGGGCAAGCCGCGCGACCCGCATGTTCACCCACATGAAAGCCCAGCGTCGATGCTGGGGCCGCTGGTGATTCTGGCGCTACTCTCGATTGGCGGCGGGTGGATCGGGATTGAGCGCTTCGCCGCATTCCTGGCGCCATCCGTGGGCGCGCGGGCAACAGATGCCGGCAGTGCGCACCTTGAATTGATGCTGAGCATCGTAGCCGTAGCGGTGGCGTTGCTGGGCTGGTTTGTGGCCCATCTTCTCTATCAGCAAAAGCCCGACCGTCCCGCGCAACTGGCCGCGGCCATGCCGGCGAGTTACAAACTGCTGCGCAATAAGTACTACGTCGATGAGTTTTACAGCGCGACGGTGGTCAAGCCACTGTTCGCTATCTCGACTTACGTGCTGGGCTGGGTGGTGGAGAAGGCGGTGCTGGGCGGCGCGGTGTGGCTGCTCGGAGGCACGGCCACATTTTCAGGAGCGGTTTTGCAACGCTGGCAGTCGGGCAATCTGCGCTCATATGCGGCGTGGCTGGCAGCAGGCGCGGGAGCGGTTTTGCTTTTTATTGTGATTCCGTGGTCCGCGGTTCTGGGAAGCCTGTTCGGAATTCACATCAACGCGGCGGGGCACTGAGAGAATGAACACGATCGATAACTCGATTCTCACTTTGATCCTGCTGACGCCGCTGGCCGGAGCCGCGCTGACGGCGCTGGCGCCCGAACGGGGCAAGCTGCCCAACTGGATCGCCCTGCTGACTTCCGTGCTGACATTTGGGCTCACGCTCCACCTTCCGGCACACTTTGTTCTCGGCCAAAGCGGATTTCAATTTGCAATCAATCAACCCTGGATTGAAAACCCCGCAATCTTTTACCACGTGGGCGTGGATGGGCTGAGCCTGTGGCTGGTGGTGCTGACAGGGTTGCTGGCGCCTGTGGGCGTGCTGGCAAGTTGGAACGCGATCAGAGAACGGCGCAAAATTTTCTTTGCGTTGTTCCTGATTCAGCAGACGGCGATGTTCGGCGTGTTTATCTCACTGGACCTGATGCTCTATTACGGCTTCTGGGAGTTATCGCTGGTGCCGATGGCCATTTTGATCGCGATGTACGGCCGCAAGGATGGGCCGCGGGCCGCACTCAAATTTTTCCTGTTCACGTTCATTCCGTCCGCCCCGCTGCTGGTGGCAATACTGTGGCTCTACGCACTCACCGGCAGCTTTGACCTGGTCACGCTGCAAATTCTAATTGCTCACGGATCGTTTCCCGCCGGTCCGCTGTACTGGGCGTCGTTCGCGTTCCTGCTGGCTTTTGCGGTTAAAGTGCCGGTCTTTCCGCTGCACGGCTGGCTTGCGGACACATTCAGCGAAGCGCCCGTGGCGCTGGCCATGGTCGTGGCGGGCAAGCTGGGCCTCTACTCCATGCTGCGCTTTCACGTGGGACTTTTCCCCGCGCAGGCTCGCGCTCTGGCTCCGTATATGGTTGCGTTCGCGGTCATCGGCATTCTTTACGGCGCATGCATGGCGCTGGTGCAGCGCGATTTCTGGCGGCTGCTCGCCTTTGCCGCCTTGAGCCACCTGAGCCTGATTGTGCTCGGCATTTACGGGCTTACGTTTACCGGCTCGGCGGGCGCGATTTACCAGATTCTGAATCACGGCGTGGTGGATGGCGCGCTGTTCGTGCTGCTCGGCGTTCTCTACGATCGCTATGCCACCAGCGAAATCGGTGCGTACGGTGGCCTGGCCGGCAAGCTGCCACGCACGGCCACGCTCTTCGTGATCACGTCGCTTGCCATGATGGGACTCCCCTTGCTCAACAACTTCGTTGGCGAGTTCCTGATTCTCTCCAGTACGTTTTCCGGCGTAAGCCGCGGCTGGACGGTTGCCGCCTCGATGGGCGTGATTCTTGGCGCGGCTTACATGCTCATGCTGGTGCAGCGCATCTTTTACGGACCGCAAAGCGAAATGGCAACGGCCAAGCCCGCGATCGATCTGCGCGTGTCTGGGTTAGCGGTGCTGTGGCCGCTCGCCGTTTTGATGCTGGTGATGGGCGTTGCTCCTTCGCTTTGGCTGCCGGCTATTGAACAGGGAGTGCGCAGTGTGCAGGGGAAGGACGCAGTGGTTTTGCCCGTATTCGTTGGGCCTCAATCGGCGTTGTTTGCTTCGCCTGAGGGGGAGGGCCAGCGGTGAGCCCAGTTCCCGGCATCTTCCGCATTCTTCCCGAAGTCATCCTCACGCTGACCGGCGTGGCCGTGATGCTGATCGACGCCTCGCTTGCGCCTGGGTTTCCGCGCCGGCCGCTTGGTTGGGTGGCGGCCATGGGAACCACGCTGGCGCTGTGGGCCAGCCTTTGGCAGCTTTCGCTGCCGCAAGGCACGGCCTTTTCGTCCACGGTCGAAACCAGCGCCTTCACCATTTTTTTCCACGTGCTCATCTGCGGCATCGTGCTGGTGGCGCTGCTGCTCTCGCTCGACACACTACCCGAGGACAGCCATCACCAGGGCGAATATTACGCGCTTGTCGTTTTCGGCGCGGTGGGCATGTGCCTGCTCACCGGCGCGGTCGAGTTGCTGGTGGTCTTTATCGCTCTCGAAATCTCATCGATCTCCACCTACGTGCTGGCCGGTTACCGCAAGCAAACGGGCCGCGGCCCAGAAGCGGCCCTGAAATATTTTCTGCTCGGTTCCTTTGCCACCGCGTTTCTGCTTTACGGCATTGCGATGATTTTCGGCGCCACCGGCACCACGCAGATTTACGAGATTGCCCGTCTCGCGCAGGCTGCGCCCAATCATCTGTTTGTGCTGGCCGGGCTGGCTCTGATGCTGATCGGCATCTTGTTCAAAGTGTCGGCCGCCCCCTTTCACGTGTGGACGCCGGATGTGTACGAAGGCGCGCCCGCACCGGTGGTGGCGCTGCTCTCGACAGCGCCCAAGGCGGCGGCTTTTGCGCTGCTGCTGCGCGTGGCGTATGAAATGTTTCCCTCGCTGCACTCGATCTGGGCGCCGCTGCTCTGGGTTGTGGCCGTGCTCTCGATGACAGTGGGCAACCTGGCTGCGTTGCGCCAACAGAATGTGAAGCGGATGCTTGCCTACTCCTCGATTGCGCACGCCGGCTATCTGCTGGCGGCCTTTGCCGGGCTCGGGACCAGCGGAATTGCCGCCGCCAGTTTTTATGCCGCCGCTTACGCCGCCATGAATGTGGGCATCTTTGCCGTGATCACGCTGGTGAGCGGGTACGATGAGCAACTGCCCATGGTGGAGGATTACCGCGGCCTTGTCTACCGCTCTCCGCTGCTCGGCGGACTGCTGATCTTTTTTCTGGTTTCGCTGGTTGGCATTCCCTTCACCGGCGGATTTTTTGGCAAGTTCTATTCGTTTTCAGCGGCGGTGGGTGGCGGCGCGGTGTGGCTGGCCATCATTGGCCTGCTGAATTCAGGATTGGCGGCGGCCTACTATTTGCGCCTGGCCCTGGCGGCGGCACGGCGAAGCTCTGTAAAAAACCCGGAAGCCGCGGTACGCGCGCCGCAAGTGGGCGTAGCCGTGGGGGCGGCGCTGCTGCTGGCGGTCGTGGCTACGCTGGTGCTGGGCATCGTGCCCGGCGAAGTGCTGCGCGCAGCCCAGGCCGGCGCCCATACGCTGCAAGCGCCTGTCGAGATCAGCGCGCCCGCCGATCCTGAGCCCAGGCCTTAGCGGAACCAAGCCCCAATTCTGCAACCGAAGGCTCGAGCAGCATCTTGTAATACGCAGTGGTCAGCCCCAGAACGCGCTGGTCCACAAAGTGCTCCAGAACCCAGGCCCGTCCAGCCTCACCCATGCGGCGGCGAATCTCCGGATTGCGGAGCAGCTTCACGACCGCTTCTGAAATGGCTTCCGGGTAGCCCGGCGGAATGAGCAGCCCGGTCACCTCGGGCACCACAGCATCGCGCGAGCCCGTCGATAAAGTGGTGATAACCGGAATCCCACTGGCCGCGGCCTCCAGCGCCGCATTGGGAAATCCCTCTCTCCAGGTGGGCAGCACCAGCAGGTCCATCGCGCGGTAGTAAGGCGCCGTATCGTTCACAAATCCGGTGCAATGAATGCGCGGATGGCTCTCGATGTGATGGCGCAGAGCGGCGCCCAATGCATCCTCCGACGCGTCAAACCAGCCGACCAGTAGCAAGTGCGCCGCAGGCTCTGCTTTCAGGATGGTTTCGAATGCCTCGATCAACTCCGGCAGCCCTTTGTCGCGCGTCAATCGGCCCACAAATCCGACGACAGGGTCGGCGCGCGGAATTCCCAGTCGCTCCCGCAACGGGTCCGGCCCCGGCGAAAATCGGTCCACATCGACTCCGTTGCTGCTGCCGAGCCCGAGCAAATGCAACTTGGCAGCGGGCGCGACACCTTGCATCAGCGCCTCGGCACGCAGACTCGCGCTGTTGCATAGCACCACATGGGCGCAGGCGGAGGCCAACCGCTCAGCCATCCACAAGATGCGCCGCTTGTAGCCGGCAGAGGCTTCAAGCTTGAGCCCCCGCAGCATATAAATACGCAGGGGCACACCGGCAAGCAGGGCGGCCAGAGTGCCCAGCAGGCCCGCCTTGGGAGTGCTGAATTCAGTCAGATCGGGCTTGAGCCTTCGCAGCAGCTTCCACAGCCGCAGCAACGATACAAAATCTGCGATGGGCGCGATCTGCCGCGTCATGGGGATGGCAACGGCTTCCACTCCCTGGATGGCCGCTGTATGGCGAAGCAACTCGCCTGGGCTGGAAACCAGGGTGACGCGAAAGCCCTGCTCGCGCAAACATCTCAGGCGCCCGGTTAGATTCAGGCACGTCTGGGGGCTGGTGACGCCCACCACAATGTGGCGCGACGCTCCATGGGCCTGTGGACCGGCGGCATTTTGACGGGATTTGACGCCCAGCATGGAACGTTCTTGCAATTTGAGGACTCGCTGGACGCATCTCTGAGGGAGGAATTAGCGCAAAATTTAGAAAAACCTTATCATCCGGTCCTGGTCGAAGTGTGAGCAGTAAAGCTCTATTTTTCTAAATGAATTCTTATATTCTTTGGGCTCTCGGTACATCCATGCCTCAGCGCTCGAAAGTATTGCTGTTGATTACCCATCTTGGCGGCGGCGGCGCGGAGCAGGTAACGGCTCTGCTGGCCAGTGGCCTGAGCCGAGCAAAATACGATGTGCACCTGGGACTCATCACACAGGCAGACGCGGGCATGGGGCAAGCTCCGGCGGAGTTGCATGTTCACGCACTGGGAGCGCGCAGGGTGCGCACTGGAGCCTTCCGGTTGCTGCGGCTGGTTCGACAGCTCAAGCCGGACGTAATTCTGTCCGGGATGGCGCACCTGAACTTTCTGGTGCTGCTGCTGCGGCCGTTGTTTCCGCGAGGGACGCGCGTGCTGGTGCGGCAGAACGGGACCGTGTCCGCCGCATTGGCGTTTGGAGGCCTGCCAAAATCGACCCGCTTGCTGTATCGCCTTCTCTACCGCCATGCCGACCGCGTAATCTGCCAGACCAGAGCGATGGCGAAGGACCTGGCCGGGCAGGTGAGGGTTGCGGAGACGCGGCTGGCCGTATTGCCCAACCCGGTGGATATCGATGCGATTCGCGGCGCGATTCAAGAGACACCGAAGCAGGGCGCGGGACTGAATCCATGCGGTCCGGGGCCCCATTTGCTGGCCATTGGCAGGCTCTCAAGGGAAAAAGGCTTCGATCTGCTGCTGCAGTCGCTGGCGGTGGTGCGCGAGCGATTCCCTGAGGCCGATTTGACCATCGCCGGCACGGGCCGGGAAGAGGCGGC
>PMOF01000247.1 GCA_003162495.1 Acidobacteriaceae bacterium | reverse complement strand
CGGCAGATGGCGATTTAGTTTGTGCCGGATGAAGATTTCAGGCGGGTTACTGCAATTTGACCTCGCTAAAATCGCCGTGGCCTCCAACCCAGGCGAAAAAGCTGACTCGACCTGTAACCCTTGGCCCGATTTAAGCGTCTTTTCGCGTGGAGTTCGTTCCACTGAGGACGCGCTCGAATCAGGAGCGCCCTCTTTGTACCGCCTCTTCTACATCGCCTCAATGCTCGGGCTCATGACTCTGGCCAGGATTGCTTTCAGGCTGGATCCTTCGGTTCAGTCGGGTCAGGATACGGCCGCCAGTGATCCGAACTCCGCCTGTGCGCCCTGCCATCGCGATATCTACGAGCGTTACCGCAAAACTCCCATGGCCAACGCCAGCGGTCGCGCCCTCGACGGATTCATACCCGCCGACTTTCGCCACGCTGTTTCGGGGATTCACTACAAGGTCTTCGAGCAATCGGACAACGTGTGGCTGAGCTATGTCCGCGAAGGCGCGCCCGCGGGCCGCGAACTCGATGGGCGCCTGCAGCTCGAGTACTTCATCGGCTCCGGCAAGCGCGGCCGAACCTATCTTTTTGAGCAGCAGGGCTACTGGTTTGAGGCGCCCATCAACTGGTATGCAAGGAAACAAGTGTGGGACATGGCTCCCAACTTTCTCTCCGTGCGCGAAATGCCGCTCACCCTTCCCGTCGATCCGGGTTGTCTCCATTGTCATACTTCCGGAGTGGCCACCGCGCTTCCCGACGCGCGCAATCATTACGCCGGCCAGCCCTTCGCCAGTGGGGGAATCACGTGCGCTTCCTGCCACGGGGATGGCTCCGCGCACGTCGCTTCCGGCGGCAAGGTTCATCTGGCCAATATCGACGCCCTGGAACCGGTGCGGCGAGACTCCGTGTGTCTTAACTGCCACCTTGAGGGACAGACTGCCGTGGCCCGCGAAGGCAAGGAGTTTCAGGATTTCGCCCCCGGAGACAGCCTCTTCGATTACACGCTGTTCTTTGCATACCGAAGCGAAACCGGCTCAGGCGGCCGGGCTATCAGCCAGTGGGAAGCACTGCTGAAGAGCGAGTGCAAGCGCCAATCTGGAGACCGGTTGACCTGCACCACCTGTCACGATCCGCATGGTTCGCCCGCGCCCTCTGAGCGGGTGGCTTTTTACCGCCGGCGATGTCTGGAGTGCCACAGCCAGGCCGCTTTTCAAACCAATCACCATCCTGAAAACCCAGATTGCACCTCCTGCCACATGGCTCGTCCGCCTTCCAATGACATCGCCCACGAGCAAGAGACCGACCACTGGATCAGGAAGCGCGTCACACAGGAGCGGCTGCCGCTGGCCTCGACCGGGAAACTGGAGGTCGTGGGCGGCTTTGCGGCCAGCGACCGTGACCTTGGCCTCGCCTATGCACAGATGGCGGAACGCGGTGATCCGCAGGCTGAGGCCCGCGCAATCAAGTTGCTGCTGAATGCGCAAATGCAGGCTGCAGGCGCTCCGGGCGATCATCAGCTCCACGCCCAGTTGGGCTTCCTGGAGCAGGTAGGCGGCCAGTCCCAGCAGGCAGCCGACGAGTATCGGCAGGCCCTCGCGGCCGATCCATACGATTCGCTGGCAGCTGGAAACCTCGCCCTGATCCTGGCCGGGCAACATCAGTACGAGAAGGCGTCAGAACTGTGGAATTCGGTCTTCATCAATGCCCCGGTCGAATTGGGTGCGGGATTCAACCTGGCCGTCGTCCAGTGTGGAGCCAAGCAGCGCGACGCTGCCCTCGCCACGCTCGATCGGCTGCTCATCTTCGCGCCCGACAACGAAAGAGCGCGGGTCATGGCCGCGGCCATTCGCTCCGGCAAGCGAAACTGCGGAACTGACTAAACCTTCCTCTCCGGGTCCTCCTGCTCCAGGTCCACCGAGTCCAGGTCCTTCGAGTCCAGAAGCGTCGAAAACCTCGCGCGCAACCAGGCCTCAGACCATTGATCGATCATTGATTCCATCCAGGGGAGCAGAGAGTCCGGCCAGCAAACTGCAAAAAACCTGATCGGCAATGCGTCAGCACGTAACCAGAAGGGTGCGAGAGAATGTTATATCATTTATGGCAACTTTACCATAATCTCCACCCTCGATCATACGGTAACAATACGTCCCGATTGGGTTTCCTCCCTAGGAGAACGTAATCGAAGTCTGGATAAAATATCCTAGTAAATCGCTTTATAGCTTGAATTTAGTAAAAACTTAATAGACACGGGAAGAACCGGCCTTCCGGCAGCCTCAATTCTGTAAATGTTTTCAGATATTGACATATCGTATTTACGTCCATACCTTGTGCTTTTTCCTTTTTTTTAGCCGTTGACAGTTGATGCTTTAGTTAGTTATGGTTTCGATTGCTTCGGAGCATGCCTTTTTAACTACCCCCCTTTGCTTTACTCAGGGAGTAGGCTGCGCCGGTTCTTTTGCAATCCTGCCATCGCGGCAGGTGAGCCTTGCATGTCGACAGGCGGGATCCAATCCGCCGGGCAGGTGGATACACCACAAGTTCACAAAAAAACAGAATCAACAGCATCACTTTCAGGAGACCGCATGAACAAGATCCTACGTACAACGCTCGTGCTGGCGTTTTTCGCCTGCGCGACCTTGTTGCTCATCGCGCCGGCCAGTGCGCAGTCGGTCTACGGATCGATTTTCGGCACCGTGTCCGACAAGACCGGGGCAATCGTCCCGGGCGCCAGTGTCACCGTCACCGACGAGGCCAAAGGCACGGTCGTGACCGTCACTTCTAACGCCGCAGGCGATTACAGCGTCCCTCACCTCATCCCCGACGTTTACGACCTCAAGGTAACCGGCAAGGGCTTCAAGGCCTTCGAGACCAAGGGCATTCAGGTTGAGGCGGACGCCGCGCCCCGTATCGATCCCACCCTCGAGGTAGGCGGCAGCTCTGAAACCGTGGAAGTGAACGCCGACCAGGAACCGGAGTTGAAGACCGACCGCGCCGATATCTCCACCGTGTTCGATCAACAGCAGGTTTCCAGCCTCCCCGTGGGCGACCAGAACTTTACCAATCTCCAGCTTCTGCTCCCCGGCGCACAGCTTCTCGGCTGGTCCCACGCGGCCGATGAAAACCCCCAGGGCTCCAAGCAGATTCAGGTAGACGGCCAGGCCTTTGGCGGAACAGCTTTTGAGCTGGACGGCACCGATAACCAGGATCCCATTCTGGGCATCATTGTCATCAACCCCGCTATGGACTCAGTGACCGAAACCAAGATCACCACCCAGAACTTCGACGCCGAGTTGGGCAAGGCCGTCTCTGCAGTCGT
>PMOF01000114.1 GCA_003162495.1 Acidobacteriaceae bacterium | reverse complement strand
GCGAAAGCCTCTTTCACCTGGCCTAGAATCTGCGGCTCACCCACGATCATCGAATCCAGGCTGGCGGCCACCCGGAAAAGGTGCCGCACCGCGTCCCGGTCGCGCTGCTCATAGATGTGCGGCTTCAGCAGCGCCGGGTCCAACCCGAAGTGCCGATGAAAAAAGCCGGTCAAATCCACATCCGGCGATTCCACGGCGGCCAATAGCTCCACCCGATTGCACGTCGACACAATCATGCATTCCGTGACTCCCGGCACGGCGGCCAGGGCGCGCGTCGTTTCCGCCAGATCCTCACGCGAAATGGCGATCCGCTCCCGCAGCTCGATCGGCGCGGTTCGGTGGTTGACTCCAATCAGCTTCAGTGTCATGGGGCACCGAACCTGTGCACATGGCTGAACAGGTTGGCCGCCCACACCGCGATCATCACCACCAGCACGGCGCCGGATAGATACACGGCTCTGCGTCCGCGCAGCCCCGCGCTGCGGCGGACAAACAGCAGCAGCACGTACACTGCCCAACTCACAAACGATGCAATCACTTTGGGATCGGCGAAATAAGAGGCCCCCAAAGCTGATTCCTGCGCCAGCACCGAACCGATCACCAACCCCACCGTCATGCAGGGAAAGCCAAACTCAAGCGTGGAATGCGCGATGCGCTCCAGCGTATCGAGCGGCGGCAGCCAGTCCAGCGGCGCCCATCTCGAATCCTGCCCCGCTTTGGGCTTGCTCTTGATCCGCCTCTCTTCCACCAGGTAAAGCACACTGGACAGCATGCTGAAGGCGAGCGCCGCGTAGGCCAGCAGCAGCGCCGCAATGTGGGCCACAAGCCAGCTGGTACGCACACCCTGGGAAGGAAACGTATAGCGGTCCGGCCCCAGCGAGGGCACAAGAATCAGGAAGAAGGTAGCCGGCAACGCGAACAGGCCCAGGGAGATCGCGTCATATAACCACCAGACCAGAAAAAACAGTCCCGCGACGGCCAGCCCCAGCAGCGACTCCACTTCGCGCACGCCCACCGGCATCCAGCGATGCGCCTGCACCAGCATCTCCACCACGGAAACAAAATGAAAAAAGAACGCCATCCCGCCCAGGTGGACGCACGTCTTGCGCCAGCGCAGCAGCCCATTAAGCACGGCCGGGAAAACGGCCACGCCCGCCCCCGCGTAAAGAATCGCCGCAACTCGTAGCCAAAGCAGATACATACTAAGGTTTACCTTAAGGCGTAACTCATCAGTATACTGTGACGCAAATCATAGATGTTCGACCTCATCCACGCGATTGAGCCCTGTAACAGGCGCTTGTTCTACACTGATAGGTTCTCTTCGGAGTCTTCCTTCATGTCGACGGCGGCTGTTCCCTCAACTCTTCAAAGCCTTCCCTCGCCGGCTCTTCGCCGTTTTTCTTGGGGCGTACTGGTCTATTTCATCGCCGTCATTCTGTGGGGAACGCTGGTGCGCGCCACCGGTTCGGGAGCGGGCTGCGGCAACCACTGGCCACTGTGCAACGGCACCGTCATGCAGCACTCGCCGCGCGTCGACACGATGATCGAGTTCACGCATCGCCTCACCAGCGGCATCTCCTTCTTCTCCGTCGTCGGGTTGCTGGCGTGGACCTTCGCCGGCACCATTCGCGGCCACCTGGCGCGCGCGGCCGCCGTGGCTTCGGTCGCCTTTACCCTGGTTGAGGCAGTTATCGGCGCGCTGCTGGTCAAGCTCGGCCTCACCGCGCAGAGCCAGTCTCCGCTGCGCCCCGCTTACCTGGCGCTGCATCTCACCAACACGCTTCTGTTGCTGGCCGCGCTCACCCTCACCGCACACTTTCTCAGCCGCCGCAAAGGTTATCTGCGCAGCAACGTCCGGCTCGTCGCTCCCTTCGGCGCTGTCGCCACCGGGGTTGTGGTCATGATCGTCGGCGTCACCGGCTCGCTGGCCGCACTCGGCGATACGCTCTTCCCCGCAACCTCACTGGGCTCGGCGCTCGCTCAGGACTTCTCCGCCACCAGCGGTTGGCTGGTGCGCTGGCGCTGGACCCATCCCATGGTCGCCGTCCTTGCCGGCATCTTTCTCATTTGGATTCTGCTGCGCGCCGCCCGCCCCACCCCGCACTGGAACAATCGCGGCCTGTCAACCGTGGTTCTCGCGTTGCTCGCGATCGTCTACACCCTGGGTGTGCTGGACGTCGTGCTGCTGGCTCCGCTGTGGCTGCAAGTAGCGCACCTGCTGGCCGCCGATACGCTGTGGACCGCGCTGGTCGTACTTACGGCGCGGCTCACGCTGCAGCCACGAGAAGCGGACTAGCGCAAAGGGCAATCGTTTGAGTGAACGGAGAGTCTCACTAGGGCTCTCCTATTCCCTGTTCCCTGTTCTTCTACTTCACCAGCACACCAGCCGCGGCATACGTGCTGCCCTCCACCGAGGCAGCAATCACCGGCAACTCCGGCGTAGCCGTCAGGTTTTCGATCACTCCATCGTGCAGCAGCACCGTGTCCTCTACCTTCCCCCCGCGGATGCTGGGATTCCACGCGAACGCCTGATTGTTGACGACCACCTCGGCTCCTTGCGGCGTGGCCACCCACTCGCGTTCCCAGTAACCTGTAGCGCCGCCCTGATGATGAAATCGCTCTTCGCCGGGAAAACCCTGTGCCGCATACGCCGCCCGTGCCACGCGAAACAACTCCGCCGATGTTGCGCCCGCGCGCGTAGCGTTCAGCAGCGCGGCATTCACCTGCGCCGCCGCCTCAAAGCGCGATGCAAGTTCCGCCGGCGGCGCTCCAAAGTGCACAAACCGCGTAATGGAGATGGCCAGCCCCCACTTGCGCGCACACAGATTCAGCATGCCGTACTGTTTCAGCCGCTTGCCGCGCGCCACGGCGTGTTTGTATTTCAGAATGCGCTCATCCACCGCGTAAAGATAAACGGAGGGTTGAATGCCGCGGCGCAACAGGCCTGCCGCCGTCATCGCCTCCAGATCGTATTCGCTCAAGCCCGGCTCAACCTGGTGCAGCGCTTCAACGGTCGCATCCGCAGTCTCCCTGCCCAGCCAGCGATAGCGCGCGATCTCCGTCTCGCTGAGGGCCGCGCGCAAGGGATAAAGATTCACCGGCGTCAATCCCGCCGTCGGGGTGCCCGCACCTGGTGTGTCCGTCCCCAGCGGCCCGCCCGCCAATCGCGCGGCCGTGGCAACCGTATCATCTGCGTACCAGGGAAAAAGCACCGGCTCAAAATCCAGCGCGCCAAATTCTTCATCATGCAAACGCGGCGCTTCATTCTCCGTCGTCAGGTAGTAGCGTTTGCCGGCCGCCGTGACCAGTAGCGAAGCCACGCCCGTCTCGCACGGCGTTAGCACCCGCAACTCCACCGCGCCGCCCGTCACCCATGCTACATTTTCGTTGCGCCTAATAAGAACGCCCGCCAGTCGCTGCGCCTTCAGCCACTCCACCAGCCGCTCGTGCTTGGCGTCCAGCTCAGCATTCCACGCAGCTTCCGTCACCAGCGTGACGCCGTTCGCCACCAGGCTCTTCCCAATCCGCTTGCTCATGATTCCGTGTCCTTTTACGCACAGGGAATTGTGGCCGTCCTGTATACGACAACACGGACTTGCCGCAAGGCGTGTTAGTCCCTAGTCCCTGGTCCCTGTTTCTCAGTCTTCCAGCGCCGGATGATAATGGCTCTCCCAGCCCAGGTAGCGAACGGCCGCCTCGTGCACAGCCTTCGATACCTCGCTGAAGTTCGCGGCCACATGATGCTCAAATCCTTCGCGGCAGATGTACTTCAAAAGCTTTTGCAACTGCGGAATCTCCGCCACGCCCGCGCCGCCAAACGTCTCCAGCGGATCGTCCGTGAATTTGCCCGCGCCCGTGTAGCCGCGCATCACTCCGCGGCGATCGTCCGTAGAATAGCGCGCAAAACTCATCGCGCCGGACTTCACACGGCCCACGCAGGTGCCAAACGTATTTTCCTTGCCCACCGTGCCGGCAATAATCTCCTGGAAGTCCATCTTCACTTCCTTGAAAAAGTGCTTGGGCAGATTGGAGCAGTGGAAGCACACGCATTTGTCGGGATGACTGCCGTAGTTGTTGTTCCAGTCCAGCAGCGCGCTCGGCGAGCCGCTTGCCAGCGCCAGCATATACATGCTCAGCGTGCCGGGCACGTCCACTTCGCAGGCCGATGGAATCAGGTTGTTGCTCATCATGCTCATCACCGTGCAGGGCACCACTCCGAA
>PMOF01000115.1:4918-6931 GCA_003162495.1 Acidobacteriaceae bacterium | reverse complement strand
GTGAACATCAAAAACACCGGCAGTATGGCAAGCGACGAAGTGCCGCAAGTCTACCTCGGCGCGCCCAGCGAAATTCCATCCGGCGTTCAGTTCCCTGTGCGCGCTCTCGCTGCCTTCGACCGCATTCACCTTGCCGCCGGCGAAGCAAAGACCGTTACCCTCCACGTCCCCGAGCGCCAGTTGCAATATTGGTCCACGGCCAACAGCAAATGGGAAATCGCAGCCGGCAAACGCACCCTGAGCGTCGGCGCGTCTTCCCGCGACCTCCGCGTTGAGCAATCCATCAACTAACTCGCCCGCGCACTCACACTATGCCGGGTTGGTTCGACGAAAGTGGGGTGCCCCATCCATGCGATTCTTTTCATCGCATGGGTGGGAAACCACAAAACTCAACCATAAGTGTCTTGAAAAGGTGCCGCTTTAGCCGCTGACGGAATGACCGCGCCAACTTCGAAACTCAAACTACTCACAACCTAGGCAGTCCCCAACCCCACCAGATTTGCTGCCGCGATCAGCAGCAGAATCCCTACCCAGAGCAGCCGCACCGGCCTGTTGCCAACACCCGCCCACTCACCCAGCGCCAGCCCCACCAGCGCGCCGCACAGCACATACAGACTCATGTGCAGCATCCAATTCACATACGAAAGCTGTTGCGGAATATTCGCAGCGCCCCACGCATAAAAAAAGAATTGCAAATACCACATGATTCCGCCAGCCGCCGCCAAAGCTCCATTCGTCGCCAGCGTTCCGCGCGCCTGCCCTAAGTCGTCCCGCAGTGAGATATTCTTCAGCACCGCCAGGCGAATGAAGCAGTAACTCAGATTCACCACCGCTCCTCCGCCCATGATCACCACGTAACTCGGCAGCGCCGCGTACAGCGGGTTGACGCCCAGGTGCAGCGCCGCTGCTTCCATCGGCTTGGCCGCGTCAATCGCAAACGACATGCCCGAGGAAAAAATTCCGCACAGCACCGCCAGAAAAATGCCTAACTTCAAATTGAATTCCCTGGGCGCACCACGCAGTTGTATCTCTTTCTGATGCCCTGCATACGAAACCACGGCCACGCCCATCACCGCAACCAGAACGCCTGCCATGGTCATCAAGCCGCTCCGGGTTGCAAACAGTTCTGCACCTTGCCCATGCAAAAGTGGAGGCATCAGTGTTCCTACCACCAGCGTCACGCCGATCGCCACACCGATGCCCAACGACATGCCCAGGTGCCGCATCGTGAGCCCGTAACTCACGTTGCCGATGCCCCACATCGCGCCGAAACCCGCCACCTTCCAAAGGAGCCCCGCGCCCATCGACGCATAGAAGCCGCTAAAGTCCGGCAGCAGCAACAGACTCACCGAAATCGGAAGCAGTATCCACGAGAAAAGCCCGGCCACTGCCCAGGTCGTCTCCCATGACCATTTCTTCACTTTTGCGATGGGCGCATAGAACGAAGCAGCCGACGCCGCCCCAACCATGTGCCATCCGATCCCCGCCAGAATTGCCGGCATGCACGTTCCTCATTGCTGGTTAACCAACAACTCTCTACATCTCCACCGCAAACGTATAACTCCCCGCCCCCAACTCGAACCCACTCTCTCCGTCCCGAGTTAGAGCCTTGGCTAACTTGCTCGCAGGTAACTCAGCCCCCTCCAACTTGTATTTCGCTGCCTCGTCCGCATTCAAGTTAAGCCAGCCAGTTGTGTTTGCTGGAATCGTCACATGCCACTCAGCCGTCGCTCCGTTAACTTTCCAATCCGAATGAATCGTCCCGTAAGCAGAGGCGTAATCGAATCGGACCCACCCCATTCGCGCGTCAAACACCGGGTGCAGCACCACGGTATGAAAGCCCGCATCCAGCGGCGTTGCATCCACTCCAGCCGCATAGCGATAGATCCAGTCGGCCACCGCGCCATACGCATAGTGGTTATAGGAGTTCATGCTCGGATCGTCTTTCATCTGGTCCCCGTTCCACCGCTCCCACATCGTGGTTGCCCCATGCCCCACAAGATAACCCCACGA
>PMOF01000115.1:3676-4912 GCA_003162495.1 Acidobacteriaceae bacterium | reverse complement strand
GGCGTCCCTAAAAAGCCCGTGCTCAGCAACCCATGGTTGGCCTCAATTTTATTCGCCAGCTTTTCGGCTGCCGCTGCGCGCAACGCCTCGGGCAACAGGTTCATGTGCAGCGCCAGCACATACCCTGTCTGCGTATCGCCGTTGACGCTGCTGGATGTTTTGGTTCTTTCTCCAAACGGAGACGGCCCCTGGTCCACGCCAGCCACAAATCCATCGCCATGCACAAACTGCTTTTCAAACGCCGCGCGAATTTTTTCGAACAGGCGTGCATATTTTTTGGCATCTTCCGTGCGCCCCGTTGCACGCGCCATCTCTCGCATAATCGTCACGTCATAGGCCCAGTAAGCCGTTGCCACCAGCACCTGGCTCGTGCGTCCTTCCGGCGATAGCCAATCCCCAAACGGTATCCCGCTTTCCTTCTTCCACATCCCATCCTGATTTGCGGCGTCAATGGCTTCGAGATACTTCGCCATGGATGCCCAGTTCTGTTCAATCACGCTCGTGTCGCCCGACTGCAGCCAAGAGGTCCACGGAATAATGACCCCTGCGTCGCTCCATCCCGCTCCCGAGGACGAAGACTCCGTCGCCGTTCCCGGCGCATAGATCCCGTAGTAGGGCGTGCCCGCCTGCGTCCCGCGCATATCCCCCGCAAACTTACGCGAAAACGCCGCCAGGTCCATGTTGTAGCTTGCCGTGCGCCAGAACACCTGCGCATCCGCCATCCATCCCAGCCGCTCATCGCGCTGCGGGCAGTCCGACGGCACGCCCACAAAATTCGACTTCTGCCCCCAGAGAATATTGCCCCACAGCTTGTTGATCATCTCGTTGCCGGTCTCCAGCTTCGTCGTCAACGGCGCATCCGTATGGAACACAATCCCCGTCACCGCGTCCTTGCCCGGCGCCGCTGCAAGCCCCGTCAACTCTACGTAGCGATAGCCATGATAAGTAAACTGCGGTGTGAACTCATCCACCCCTTTTCCATCCAAAATAAAATGGTCCGTCGCCTTTGCCGTGCGCAGATTGTCGGTATAAATGGTCCCGTCGGCATTCACAATCTCCGCAAACCGAAGCCGCACATCCGTGCCCGCCTTGCCCGACACGCGCAGCCGTTCCACCCCCGCAAAGTTCTGCCCAAAGTCGTAGACATATACGCCCGGTTTAGGCTCGCTCACGGTCTTGGCCGTCAAGATCCGCTCCACGCGTATCGATGGAAAATCCTGCGCCTCAATCTTCACG
>PMOF01000115.1:1767-3533 GCA_003162495.1 Acidobacteriaceae bacterium | reverse complement strand
CCATAATTGTTCGGCTGCTGAAACCACTCCAGCGGCGTCTCATACCATCCCGGCGCCAGCAACGCTCCCAGCGCATTCTTCCCTTTCGTCACCAGCGCCGTCACGTCGTAGGTCTGATACTTCACATGTTCACGATAATCCGTCCACCCTGGCGCCAGCACGTCGTCGCTCACGCGCTTTCCGTTCAGGAAAACCTCATACGCCCCCAATGCCGTTGCATAGAGGCGAGCGCTCTTCACCGCCGCCTTTACGTCAAACGTGTGCCGCAGAGCCTTCACCGAGTCTGGAATCCATGGATGCCCCAGCGGCGCGTTCATAGGCACCGGCGCCTGCTGCCACACCACCGCGTTGTTCCATCCCATGTCGTCAAATTCCTCCCGCGCCCAACTGACCGGGGGATGCGTCGCCGTCTTCCAGTCCGTTCCGCTCACACACGTGGCCATCGTTCCGTCGGTGTACTCCACCACCAGCGTGGCAATCATCGGCGGCGCATCGGCCGCGGCCATGCCGTTGGAATTGAGAACATAATGCACCGTCTCAATCGCGATCGTATTCAATCCTGTGTTCAGCTTGCCGGTCACATCAGCACGCACATACTTCTTCCAAGGCATCTGCTTCCATGCCGGCAGCGGATCGGCTGTTAACACCTGAGCTCCGTTCACCCACGCCGCCACCGTATCCTGCCCCGTGGCATACAGCGTCGCTTGCCGGACGGTCTTGCTCAGCGTCACCCTCTGCCTATACGCCACGTCCAGCTCTGCTGCCTTTTCCGCGCTCTGTGCCTTGGCTTCCGGACTGGCAATCCACGCAGCCGGCGCATGCCGCACAGCGGCCTCTTCGGCGGTCTCTTTCGCTATCCACTGCGCGCGCCAGTGGTCCGGTGTCATCAGTCCTGTCTCCCACCAGCTCGTCGCGCTCTCCGCATACGGCTTGGCCGCCGTATCCCACACCTGGACCCGCCAAAAATACCGCGTGCTCGGCGCAATCGCGGGCCCCGCGTAACGCACATTCAAGCTCGCGCCCGACTCAATACGTCCGCTATCCCAAACGTCCGCCTTGCCCGCGCCCAGCAAATCGGCGCGCGAACTCACCATTACCTCATACGCCGTCTGTTTCGCGCCTCGCGCCGGGTCCTTGAGTTGCCAGGAAAATCGTGGCGTCGCATCGTCGATCCCCAGCGGCGTCTTCAAATCGTCCACGCGCAACTCCACCGGTCCCATAGCCGGACTGGCCGCTGTCTGCGCCCGCAAACCCATCCACGGCAAACCCGCCGCCAGCACCAACGCACAAGCCATACTGCGCTTCATTCGCTTTTTCATGCCTCGGCCCGCCCTCAACAAAGAAACCTGTCCATTGTGCGGCCTGCGCACCTGCTTTGGGAAGCCTCCTCGACTTACGAGCCGACACTCCCTGAGAAAAATCGCCGCCGCCCGTTACACTTGCCCCATGGCACTTCGCCTTTACGCCGCCACCACCAGCCAGGGCAAACTTCGCGACTTCCGCGCCGCCGCCCACGCCCACTCCATCGCCATCGATCCCCTGCCCGCGCTCTCCACCATCCCCGTGGCCGCCGAAGACGGCGCAACCTTCACCGCCAACGCGACCTTCAAGGCTGTTTACTACTCCCGCCACGCCCCAGGCATGCTGGTCCTCGCCGACGACTCCGGCCTTGAAGTCGACGCCCTCCACGGCGCGCCCGGCGTCCGCTCTGCCCGCTTTGCCGCCGACTCCGGCCTCACCGACTCGCCCGACGCCAATGACAACAC
>PMOF01000115.1:0-1761 GCA_003162495.1 Acidobacteriaceae bacterium | reverse complement strand
GCCCAGGGAACGGTCGAAGGTCTCATTCTCGATGCGCCGCGTGGAACCGGCGGCTTTGGCTATGACCCGCTCTTCTATCTGCCCGCACTACGCCAAACCATGGCCGAACTCGACCTCGAAACCAAGCTCTCCCTCAGCCATCGCGGACGCGCCATTGCCGCCCTCCTGACGATGCTCCGCCTTTGACGTACAGCACAAATCCGAAGCCCAAAGGCGCCGAGCTCATGGAAATCAGGCACCGGTATCAAAATCGCGCCTCATGTAGAACTTGCGATCATCCTCATCTGTGATGCGGAATCCGATCCGCGTATAAAGGCGCAAGGCTGGATTCGATTTCACCACTCCCAGTGTCACCGCCTTGTGTGCGCGTGCGGCCTCGCCAATCAAGGAGTTCACCACCTCGGTGCCAATGCCCCGCCCCTGGCACGGGCCGTCTACAAAGAGTTGCGCTAGAAAGAGCGCATCGCCTTGATCGATAACATGCAACCAACCCACATCCGCGCCATCCAGGGTAATGATTCGCACCTGCGCCGGGTCCCACTGATGGCGAAGACCCGTGACCTGAGCAGCTTGGTCCAAGTTCAATTCACGAATCACTCGATCCATCCCTGAGAAATAGAGTCTCGCGCAATAGTCAAAGTCCATCGCCAGGGCTGGGCGAAGCGCAATTTGCATTGTCTACCTGCTTTCCGCCTTTACCATTTCCGACTCTCCCGATAGACAGAGACAGTATCAGCAGTAGAGCTCCCTTGACGACCCTCGTGTGCGCCTCCAATAATGCATAAGGATATAGTCACAGATTCACTGTCCCTCTATCTGGAACAGCCCACCCCCGCAGCCTTTAGGAGCCACAAAGTCCATGGCCACCGCTCAACATCCTGCCGCGCCCCCCGTTCGCCCTTCCGTTCAACGCGGCGTTCCACCGTTGCGCGCCGGCCAGGGAAACTCTTTCCTCTGGCACAAGCTTCACTCGCTGCTCGGCGTCATCCCCATCGGCGCGTTCCTCATCGAACACATCGTCTCCAACTTCGAGGCACTCAAAGGCCCTGCCGCCTACGCCGCGCAGGTCAAGTTTCTCAACGGCCTGCCGCTGGTCCGCGTGCTCGAGTGGACGTTCATTTTTCTCCCCATCCTTTATCACGCCATTTACGGTGTCTACATCTGGCTCCGCGGCCAATCCAACGTCGTCTATTATCCCTGGGCCGGCAACTGGATGTATGTCTCGCAGCGTTACACCGGCCTGATCGCCTTCGCCTACATCCTGCAGCACGTTCTCCGCCAGCGCTTCATGGGCGTCAGCCTTCCTGAGCATCCCGGCGCCGCCTTTGCCAAAGTGCAGCACGAACTCGCCAACCCCTGGATGCTCGCCGTCTACATCATCGCCATGATCGCCATCTGCTGGCATTTTGCATACGGCATCTGGCTTTTCGCGGCCAAGTGGGGCATCACTCCCGGCGTCAAGTCGCGCAAGCGCTTCGGCTACGTGTGCGTTTTGCTCGGCATCGTCCTCGCCGTCATGGGCCTGGCCAGCATCTGGGCTTTCGTCGGACCTGATTACAAGAATGCACCTGATGACGTAGCTCCCACGATTTCTTTGTCGGATGCTCCAGCCCAACCGGCTTTAACACCAACGACGCTGTCATCCTGAGCGAAGCGTTCTTCAGCGGAGTCGAAGGACCTGCATTCTTTTGCTCCGCTCAGTAACAAAGCAGTAAGAACGATCTCTGATCCCCGACCCCTGATCTCTGCAAAGGAAGACTT
>PMOF01000326.1:2035-3150 GCA_003162495.1 Acidobacteriaceae bacterium | reverse complement strand
CGAATGCTCTGCCAGTTGAGCTACGCGTCCATGGGATCGGGATCAGTCCTGCAGCGGATGCCTCTGCGCACGATTTTGAGCGGCATGAACTCCTTCCGCCCTTGAAAAATATAGCACACACCGGAGCGGATACCAATGTCGCGCTGGAAACCAGAAGCCGGAACCCTCTGCCCTGGAAAGGGCCGCGAAAGTCGTGTGCAAACGACGACTCTGCAAGTTGCGACGGGTGCAGCTGGGTTGCAGAACCAACCGCTCTAGAACGTGAATTCCAGGCCGCCCTGAATGCCGCGCTGATCCTGCGCAAAGATCAGCATCGAACCGTTGCTCAGCAGGTAAGGCCGGTATCCCTCAGCGAGCAGATTGCGCACATCGAGCAAAGCCTCAAACCCGCCCGCCGCATCGCCGCGCCTGTGCAGAGGCTGGCGGATGTGGAGGTTGAGATAGGGTTCGATGGCGTCCGCCGCATAGGGAGCAACGCCGGTGACGGTGTCTTCCGGTTGCCAGCTATAAGTGGCGCGCCAGTGAGTTCCGGTTCCTTCCAGGGTGCCGGAGAGTGAGACTGAATACATCGGAGCGCGCCGGGGACGGACGGCCGCAAGCACCTGTGCCAGCCCGGCAACTGCGGAAGGCGCCGGCGCGGCAGCCAGAGCCAGAGCAAGGGCATCTCCGTTAGCGTAGCTGACACGGATCAGATTGCCGCCCGGCAGCGTGCGCTGCGCCGTGGCCAGGATTCCGGCAGTCGAAAAGTTGGGGCCGGCCGCGCGCATCAGCCCGCTGCCGCGGTCAAAAAGCTCCGCCCCCACCAAGGGAACGCCTGCGCCAAAGTGACCCATCGCCTCAATCACTGGATTGTCAATGCGGTCGGCAAAGACGATCACAGCCATGCCTGAAGTGTCGCTGCGGCGCTCCCAGCCGATCTCCTGGTGCANNCATGCGATAACGAACGGTTGAGCTGCCATCGTGCCAACCCACGGTAGCAAACGGAAGCGCCGCGGCCACGGTATTGGTTGAAGACACAGCGAAGCGCGCGAGCACCTGCGTGGAACCAACTTCCGCCTCTAACTCATCCCCCAAATGAAGAGTCTCCCAGCTGCGTACCGCGGCCTCTTCCAATT
>PMOF01000326.1:0-1980 GCA_003162495.1 Acidobacteriaceae bacterium | reverse complement strand
GCATCGGTCTCAGGGTCAAAATCCACGCGCGCCAGCAATTCGCGGCTGTCAGAAGGCGTCTCTTCCACGGTTGCCGAGAAACGCTCGCCGCTCTCGCCAAAAGTCCCCTCTTGCCCGGTCGCCATCAGCCGTGCTCTCAGCCTGGGCGCGCCGCCGGAGCCGTCTGAGACCACCACCAGCGGTCCGTCCTCCAGCCACCGCAGCAGCGGGCGGTTGGCGGCCGATCGCAAGGTCCAGGCCCAGTCGTCCCTTTGCGCATCGCCGGCGCGCGGCTCAGCCGGAAGCCATTGCATCACTTCGTACATCGTGTTGAGCGTAAGGTTGACAACGGTGTGAGCGCGAATGTGAACGTTCTCGCGCAATGACGGCAGGAAAGATGTGCCCATCGCCTTGACCGCGTAGCGGCCGGGGAGCACCGATGGAATCGTGAAGCGGCCGCGCGCATCGGTGTAGACAATGGCGATCACGGAAAGGTCGGGGCGCAGCAACTGCACCACCGCGCCTATCTGCGGAACTCCCCCGGAGTCCCGCACCAGGCCCGAAACCGATCCGGGAGAAGCTCCGAGTGCCGGAACGCTCCCCAATGCAATCAGCGCCGCGAAGAATACGAGTTGGAGCCTGCCCATTTTCACCATTTGTGACCTGGCGGCGTCCCTGGCAACATGTTTCCGAAATGATCGTCGCGGGATTCCGAATCTGGCGTCCGGTAACCGTTTCGCGACGGGCTGCTTCCTATTCCACGACAAAAGGTGCCGATTGCGCAATCTCTTGTTTTGAGATTGTGTCGTTTATTTTGATCGTCACCTTGTATTTTCCTGGCTGGAGGCCGGCCATGGGAAGAGATTTTTCCACCGTCAACTGATCGCTGTGTGCCCCCAGATCCTTTGAGGCCAGTTCCTTTTCAAACACCACCGTGTTGGTTGAGGTGTCGATAATCTGATAAGTGACCGTGGCCTGGTTGCTCTTGGTCGCGTCATCGATACCCAGATTGTAGACCTGCATCCAGAAGTTGAGGTCCTGGTTGCGCCTGAAGCTGACCGGAGTCGCCGCGTTGGCGGTCACGCGCGGGCAGATATGCGTATTGCCGATCACGCAACTGCCTTCGCCGATTTCGCGTGAGGAAACCTGGTTCATCTCGTCGGCAAGAATCAGAGATGAGGTGGCCAGCTTTTCGTCGTGGAAAGTGGGGACCTCGAGACTGCGCCCAAACAGGCCCACGTGATCTGGATTGTTGACGTCCTTGATTGCAATGTCCAGGCGGTAAAGGCCGGGAAGCAGCGGAAGCGCCTTCCAGTAAACCGACTTGCGGTCCAGGGTTTTCTCCAGCAGTTCAGACGGCTGCTCCACCTGCACCGTGTCTTCCTGGCTCTGCACCGTCTTGTGCGTAAGGGTGGTGACCTTGATCAGGATGTTCACAAATCCCTTGGCCACGCCATCCTTGGTCACAAAGGTGATGTCGCGATTCTTCAATTGCACGGTGATGGGAACCAGCACGGTGTTATCCGTAACCTTCACGAAGTCGGTGCGGACGTCGAAAGGAAAAGGCGGTCCGCTCAACAGCTTGTGCTCGGAGATAAAGTTATCCAGGTCGGTAAACTTGATGGGCGGCGGGGCAAACAGCTTGGCGGCCAGCTCAATGCGGTCGAACTCCTTGGACGCCTGCGAAGAGGAAAGCGGGCCAGTGCCCAGGTTTTCAAAGCCCCCCTTGAAGCGGTCGGCCTTCTTGGCCATGCCCATCTCTTCCCACTGCGTCTGGCCGGCGCCGGGCACGTGGAGCAGCGCATCCTTCTCGCCGCGATCTACGGTAAAGTGATAGTCCCCGCACTGGCAGGTATCCACAAACTCCAGGTTGATGTTCTCGCCGATGCCCTCAAGATAGCGGTAGTTCCATAACTCAAATGGAAAGGTCGAGGTCTCGCCGCCGCCTTCATCCATCGGCCGCTGGTAGCTTCCGCCGGAGGGGTGGGCCTCGATCGAGTC
>PMOF01000120.1:1764-3084 GCA_003162495.1 Acidobacteriaceae bacterium | reverse complement strand
TCGAGTTCCAGCTTTTGCTGGACCAGCAGGTGGACGCGCCAACGCCACGCGAGCACCACGGCCATGCTGGCAAGCAAGGCCAATCCCAGGCGCATTGGCCCGCTCTGCCACCAGAGCCGCGTGATGCGAAAGTTGATCTCCGCGGCTGCCGACACGGCGCCGTCGCTCTCATCGACCGATTCGGCCTGGAAGCGGTAACGGCCGGGCTCAAGGCGCGGATAGCGTATGGTTCGCTCCCCGGTCTCCACCCACTCCGTTTCCAGCCCCAGAAGACGGTAGCGGATGCGGAGGTGCGGTGCGTCGCGGTTGCTCGGGGAGGCCATTGAAATGGTCAATGGGCTTTCGCTCCAGGGCACGCGGTCATCGTTGGCGATGCTGCTGACGCCGAAGGTCACTTGCGCAAAAACAGGAGCGGGCGGCGTTCCACCCGGAGCGGCCTGCGGCTGCAGCGGGCGCGAGGGCCCGTCCGGGGCGCCGATCCCCGAGCTCCCGGTTGCCTGGCTTAAGCTGTAACCGTGAGCCAGGCAAGCGGGCGCAACGAGGCCCAGTGCGACAAGTCCGCACGCGCAGGTCCTCAATATGTCCTTCAGTTTCTGCGTCACGATCCGGAGGGCAAACCCTTCATACCCAGGCTGTGACCACTATATACCCGGCTTTTTGCATCGGGATAGACTTCACGAGCCCGGGGAGAACCCGCAGGGTGGGAAGACTTGCAAAGCCCGCTTCTTTTGACGGTCAGTCACAGACGAGCGCGGTTTCAGGGAACGCCTGCGCCAGGTCTTCAGGCCCTGCGCCGGGGTCGTGCCCTGAGTCCGATTCAGGAACCTCAGTCTCCGCCGCCCGCGCCGTGAAGAACAGCTCAACCTGGTCCAGCACTTCGGCTCCGGTGCGGGCCTGGTAAATGGCCGCGCGCAGTTTCGCGCCGCCCGGTACGCCATGGGTAAACCAGGTGGCAAACTGCTTCATCTTGCCCGCCGTTTCACCGATGCGCGCGTCGCGCGGCAGGTCTTTGGTCGCCTCGCACTCCGACAAAAGCATCTGGAAATAGGCGCGAATCATCCGATAGCGGTCTTCCACCGTGGGCCGCTCGTAGGCGCCGGTCGCGGTGTACTGGGCAATCTGCCTGAAGATCCACGGATTGGCCGGCGCCGCGCGCCCGATCATCACCGCGTCGCAGCCGGTGAGGGCTACCATCGCCGCCGCGTCCTCCGGGGTGCGAATGTCGCCGTTCCCGATCACTGGAATCCCCACGGCCTGCTTGATGGCGGCGATCCACTGCCACTGCGCCTGGCCGCTGTAGCCTTGCTCGCGGGTGCGCGC
>PMOF01000120.1:0-1695 GCA_003162495.1 Acidobacteriaceae bacterium | reverse complement strand
GGCAGATCGCGCAGCAGACCCGAGCCGCCGTTGCACCCCACCACGCGCTTCGCCGGGCAGCCCAGGTTCAGGTCGATCGTGTCAAAGCCTGTCTCCTCCACAATGCGCGCCGCCTCGGCCAGGGTTTCCGCATTGGACCCGAAAAGCTGCGCGCCGATCGGATGCTCATCGTCGTAGAAAGTGAGATAGCGCTTGCGCTTCGATTCCCGCATCCGCGCCAGCCCGTCTGCGGACGTGAACTCCGTCATCAGCAGGCCGCAGCCGGACTGGGCATTGGTGACCGTGGAGTCGATGGCGGCGGCGCTGTCGACGCTGCGGTCCTGCGGCGAAGCCGCGACTGCCCCACCGCAGGTGGCGTCTGCCTCACCGCAGGCGGTAAACAGGCTGGCATGGCGAATGAAGCGGCGAAAGACCGTATCCGTGACCCCGGCCATCGGAGCCAGCACGGTGGCCGGAGCCACCAGCACCGTGCCAATTCGCACTTCGGCAGGCACCCGCGTCTCCGCGGGCATCGCGTGCTCGATGGGGTTGTCCCAATCCTTCTTCACGGTGAACCCTTTGCCAGCCATGAATTTCACCTGAACGAACTTGGGCCTCCGCCGCGGCGGAGGCCCAATCGTACCGTCCGATTGCCTTGACGCCCGGTTATTTAGCCGGCGCCGTCTCGCCCGCTTTGGCATACTTGCGGCGGAAGCGCTCCACGCGGCCCGCTGTATCCACCAGCCGCTGCTTGCCGGTAAAGAAGGGGTGGCAAGCCGAGCAAATTTCCACGTGAATGTCGCCCTTGTGGGTCGACCGAGTCTCAAAGTGATTTCCGCAGGCGCACTTGACCTGAACCGCGGCGTAACTGGGATGAATCTTTTCCTTGGGCATCTACTTAACCTTTCCTGCAATCCTTCTATTGTAGAGGCAATTTCGGCGGAAGGCAATCGTTGCGTCGGTGGTTTTGACCGTAGGCTATCGTCCGGTTCTTAAGGTCACGATCTCCGCGATGCTGATCACCAGCGCATAGGTTGCAAACAAGAACGCTCCGTACCTTCCAGCTGAGGCCTCCTGCATTCTCGGCATCAACGTGGAGAAGTGAGAGAGCAGGATTGCTTCGCCGAACATTCCCGGCAAAGCAATGAGAAGAATTGCGGACACCCAGCCGGAAGCGGGAATCTGCCTCCAAAGCAAAATCAGCAGGCAGCCCGCCGTACTTAAAATCGGAGTGAGAATGAAGTTGACCCAGTAGCGGATCGCAGTGGTCTCGAATACGCGTGGTCCAGTCCTTTCAAACCAGAGCGTGCCGGCAACCCAGAAGACAAGTCCAAACCCTAGAAGAAGAACGATTTCGCGCGCTCGCATTGAAGCCTCCTGAAGAAGTAGACTCTGTACCAGGTGGTACATCGGATTTGTACCATATGGTACATCCAGAGGCAAGATGCATCGAAAAGAAAATCAGGATTTGGACAGGTTGGTCGAGAGCTGTCTCTCGGTTTTGATTGCGGCCGGAAAGCTCGACTTGAGCCTGGACCTGTTGGCAGGGAAAGTGGGAACCAGCAAGCGCATGCTGATTCACTACTTCGGCAGTCGTGAAAACCTTGAGGAGAAGGTCTTTGCGCTCCTGGAAAACAGGCTCCGCGACAGGTTCCGGGCGGAAAGATTCTCTCTCGGAGTCTCGCTTGAAACGGTCGTGACCACGTTGTGGGAACA
>PMOF01000009.1:644-5523 GCA_003162495.1 Acidobacteriaceae bacterium | reverse complement strand
AGGGACTAGGGACTGAGGGGCTGGGGACTGAGATGGTGGAGGCGCAGTGGTCGGCGGACGCGGCAGATGCACCGCAACAGCGGTTCCGGCCGGTTACGGTTGTGAATGCCAGCGCGCGCAAGCAACTGAAGCTGCGGATCGAGGTGCCGGTCGAGGATATGACGCGGCTGGGGGAGCAGGAATATTTGCCGAGCGGGCCGGCTTCGCAGGCGCCGCGACGGGTTTCGATCTGGAATGCGATTCATCCGCGGTTGCTGGAACTGATTCGCGAGCGCACCTCGACAATCTTGTTTGTCAACAGCCGCCAGGTGGCGGAGCGGCTGGCGGGCGCGTTGAATGAGCTGGCCGGAGAACCGATTGCGCGCGCGCATCACGGCTCGCTGGCGGCGGCGCAGCGTTCAGTGATAGAGGAGCAATTGAAAGCGGGTCAGATTCGCGCGCTGTGCGCCACTTCGACGCTGGAACTGGGCATCGACATGGGCGCGGTGGACCTCGTGATCCAGATTGAAGCGCCGCCATCGGTAGCCAGCGGAATGCAGCGCATTGGGCGTGCAGGACACCATGTGGATGCGGTGAGCGAAGGGATTTTGTTTCCAAAATATCGCGCCGACCTGGTGGCGTGCGCGGCGGTTACTCGGGCGATGCACGAGGGGCACATTGAGTCGACGCGGTTCCCGCGCAATCCGCTGGATGTGCTGGCGCAGCAACTGGTGGCGATCGTGGCGCATCCGCCGTGGATGATCGCGCCTGCGCGTAAAGGGAAGGTGCTCAAGAGCGCGCGGCGAGGGAGAGACGCGAAATCCCACCCTAGCGACAAAAACAAGGACGTCGCGAGGGTGGGGCACCCGGCCGTCGCGGAGCTGAGGTTTGGCGCGCAGGATCGGGCGGAGACTGAAACGGAGTTGGCGAAGCCCGAAGTGAGCGTCGATGCACTGTTTGATCTGGTGCGTCACGCGGCGCCTTTTGGCGGGTTGAGCCGCGCGGCGTTTGAAGGCGTGCTGGATTTGCTGAGCGGGCGCTATCCATCGGACGAATTCGCTGAGTTGCGGCCGCGGCTGACGTGGGATCGCATTCGCAACGTGGTGACGGCGCGCGACGGCGCGGCGCGACTGGCGATACTGAACGCGGGCACGATTCCCGACCGCGGATTGTATGGAGTTTTTCTAGCTTACAGCGAAGGCAAAGCGGTGCGCGTGGGCGAACTGGATGAGGAGATGGTTTTCGAGAGCCATCCGAATGAGACTTTCATCCTGGGGGCTTCGACGTGGCGGATTGTGGAGATTACGCACGACCGCGTGCTGGTGGTGCCGGCGCCGGGCGAGCCGGGGAAGATGCCGTTCTGGAAAGGCGACGGGCCCGGACGGCCGCTGGAATTTGGCCGCCGCATCGGGGCGCTGGTGCGCGAACTGCGCGGACTGCCCAAGCCTGCCGCGCTGACGCGACTGGTGGCGCAGCACGATCTTGATCCGGGAGCGGCGGAGAACCTGATGCAGTTTCTAGCCGATCAGGAGGCGGCGACAGGCTCGGTGCCGGACGATCGGACCATCGTGATCGAGCGCTGCCGCGACGAGCTGGGCGACTGGCGCGTGTGCGTGCTGACGCCGTTTGGCAGTCGCATTCACATTCCGTGGGCCATGGCGGTAAGCGCGCGCATCCATGCGGCCGGCGGTCCAGAAGTGGAAACGCTGTGGGGCGATGACGGATTTGTGCTGCGTTTTCCGGACACCGACGAGCCGCCCGATCCGGATTGGTTTCTGATTGAGCCCGCCGAAGTGATGGCTCTGGTGCTGCGTCAACTGGGCTCGACGGCGCTGTTCGCGGGGCGGTTTCGCGAGGCCGCGGGGCGTGCGCTGCTGCTGCCGCGGCGCCGCGCCGATGCGCGTTCGCCGCTGTGGCAGTTGCGCAAGCGCTCCTATGATTTGTTGCGCGTGGCGGCGCGTTATCCGTCGTTTCCGTTATTGCTCGAGGCTTATCGCGAGTGCCTGCGCGATGTGTTTGACATGCCTGCGCTGATTGAGACGCTGCGCGCCGTTGAGCAGCGCCAGCTCCGCGTGCATGTGGTGGATACCAAGAAGCCTTCGCCGTTTGCGGCATCGTTGCTGTTCAGCTACGTGGCCAATTTTCTGTATGACGGCGATGCGCCGCTGGCGGAGCGGCGCGCGCAGGCATTGACCATCGACCAGGACCAGTTGCGTGAATTGCTGGGCGAGGCCGACCTGCGCGAACTGCTGGATGCAGATGCGATCAGCGAGGTGGAAGAGATTGCACAGTGCCTGGCGGAGGATTATCGCGCGCGATCGGCGGACGGGATTCACGATCTTTGCCTGCGATTGGGAGATTTGTCGCGCGAGGAGTTGGCGCGGCGCGTGGTTTCACCGGATTTGTTGCAGCATGTGGATCGATTGCTCCGTTCGCGGCGATTGCTGGAGTTGCGCATTGCCGGCGAAAAGCGATTGATTGCCGCCGAAGATGCAGCGCGCTATCGCGATGGGCTGGGGGTTCCGTTGCCGCCGGGATTGGCAGCGGCGCTGCTGGAGCCGGTGGCGCAGCCGGTGCTGGAACTGGTGCGGCGCTACGCGCGCACGCACGGGCCGTTTACTTTGCGCGCGGCCGCGGATCGTTTTGCGCTGGATGGGGCGGTGGTGGAGCATGCGCTACGGTTGCTGGCGCACGAGGGTCGGGTGCTGGAGGGGGGATTTTTGCCCCAGCAACTCAGGCCATCCGCAGCGGGCGTCGAGTTCGGGCCGGGCGGCCTGAATCGCGAGTGGTGCGATGCGGAGATGCTGCGGCTGATTCGCCGCAAATCGCTGGCCAGGCTTCGTCGCGAGGTTGAGCCGGTGGAGCAGCACACGCTGGCTCGCTTCCTTACGCACTGGCAGGGCCTGCTGACGCCAAGGCGCAGCGGGCATGGAAATCTGGATGGGCTGCTTGATGCTATCGAAAGCCTGCAAGGCGCGCCGTTGCCGGCTTCGCTGGTGGAGAGCGCGATATTGCCGGCGCGGATTGCGGAGTATGCGCCGGCGGGACTGGACACGCTGATTGCCGCCGGCGAAGTGGCCTGGGCGGGCGTGGAACCGATTGGCGAGCGCGATGGGCGCATTGCCTTGTTTCTGGCCGACAAGCTGCCTTTGCTGATGCAGCAGCGGCCTATCGTTGATCCGCTGACGGAGCGCGAGGAAAAACTGCTGAGGGTGCTGGAGTCCGCGGGCGCGAGCTTTTTTGACGCGCTGCACCAAGCCGCGGGCGGCGGCTATCCGGGCGAGACGATCGAGGCGCTGTGGAGCCTGGTGTGGCGCGGGCTCATCACCAACGATTCAATGCACGCACTGCGCGCTTACATCGCCAGGCCGGAGAGCGCACGCGCGCCGCGGCGGTTGCAGACGGGAACTGTTTTCCGGTCGCGAAAGACGACGCCGCCGACGGCGCAAGGGCGGTGGTCTCTGTTGCCGCGACGATTCGAGTGGGACAGGCAAGTGGCCGGTGGAGCGCCGGACTCCAGTCCGGCTGTGCTGCCGGTGTCCACGCCGGCAGACGAGGCACGTGGGCCTGGAGGCCCACGAGACAGCCGGTCAGGAGACCGGCGCTACGGTCCGTCCCAAAGCTACGCTCCATCCCAAACGGAGGCGAGTCACGCGCTGGCGTTGCAATTGCTGAATCGCTATGGTGTGTTGATGAGGGAATCGGTGGCGGCGGAAAATGTTCCAGGCGGATTCAGTGCAGTGTACGACGTGCTGAAGGCGCTCGAGGAGAGCGGCAGGATTCGCCGCGGATACTTTGTGGCCGGATTGGGCGCAACTCAGTTTGCGCTGCCGGCGGCGATTGATTTGCTGCGCCAGTTGCGCAATGCGCCGCCGCAGGAGAAGCCGGAGTTTGTGCAACTGGCTGCGGCTGATCCGGCCAACCCTTACGGATCGGTTTTGCGCTGGCCGGATTTGCCGGTGGCCGATGAAGACGCAGAGTCGGGGCCAAGATCGCTCACACGCGCCACGTATGCAGAAGTGATTCTGCGCAACGGTCAATTGGTTGCGTGGCTGAAGCGAGCGAATCCAAACGTACTGGTCTTTTTGCCCGCCGAGGAGCCGGAGCGTTCGCAGGCCGCAACCGGGCTGGCGCATTTCCTGTGCGCGCGGGGTCAGCAGCGGCTGCATGGCGGCGGGCACCAGGGTGTGCTGATCACCACCATCAACGGGCAGCCGGTCGCTGCGCATCCCATGGCGCGGTTTCTGATGGATGCGGGTTTTCATCCCGGGCCGCTGGGCATGCACCTGCGCCGCATCCTGTTGCCGGTGGGACAACAGGCTCACGAGACACATAGCGGAGAGGTGCAGTAGAGATGCCGGAGGGAGATACGATCTTTCGCACGGCACGCGCGCTGGGCCGCGCGCTTGCGGCTAAACCGGTGACGGGATTCCGCTCGACATTCCCGCTGCTGACGCGCTTCCACGAAGACACGCCGCTCACCGGACAGACGGTGGAGCAGGTGGAGTCGCGCGGCAAATGGGTGCTGATTCATTTTTCCGGCGGNNAGCGACTATCTTGCGATCGGGTTTCGCGTGCCGGTTGCGAAAATGTTGAAGCCTGAGGAGCTGGCGCGCGCGGCAAGGATTCCCGCGCCTGCAATCGATGTGCTGAGCGAGGCGTTCGATGCGAAAGAGGCGTCGCGGCGGGTGTCGGCGCATGGCGGCGAAGAGATTGCCGACGTGTTGCTGCATCAGGAAGTCATGGCCGGCGTGGGCAATGTTTTCAAATCGGAAATTTGCTTTGTGACCGCCGTCAATCCGTTTTGCAAGGTCGCGGCACTGAGCCCCGATCAGGTGCAGGTCTTGATTACAACGTCGCAAAGGCTGGTGGCCGCGAATGTGATGGAAGATTCAGGCGA
>PMOF01000009.1:0-598 GCA_003162495.1 Acidobacteriaceae bacterium | reverse complement strand
GCGCGTGTCACGTTCTGGTGCGCGGTGTGCCAACCGATGCCGGACGGCAGCGAGATCGACGGTTGAACCTAGGCGCGAATCAGTTGGGGGGCTTGCCAATGCCGAAGATTTTTTGAAACAGGTTGCGATGGTCGGGCGGGTGGTCGCAGGTGTCAGTGGGCGCTGTGCCGGGCAGAAAGGCTGCCTGATAGCCTTCCGGACATGCTTGATCGCTCAGCAGGTTGGTGACCTTGTCGAGTTTGACGAGTTCGATGCTATCGGGCGGAGTGAATTCGTGAGTATCGGAATACTGCGGCAGCAGCACGGCGCGTTTCATGAACTCCGCCCAGATGGGCGCCGCGGCAACCGCGCCTGTTAATCTCACATCGCTGTAGTCGTCGTTGCCTACCCACACCATGCAGATCAGGTTGCTGGTGAAGCCGCCAAACCAAGCGTCTTTGCCGCTGGTTCCTGTTTTGCCGGCGGCAGGTGCCATGAATCCGCGCTTCCGCACTTCGTAGCCATATCCGAAGTTCATCACGCCTTCCATCAGATTTGTGGTGAGGTAGGCCACGCGCGAGTCCAGCACCTGCTTCGAGGTGGGGGTGTAATCGCTGAT
>PMOF01000233.1 GCA_003162495.1 Acidobacteriaceae bacterium | reverse complement strand
AAGTTCGTCCCATTGATGCTCAGTAGTTGGCCGAAGGTCGCGGTGCTCAGGCCGGTGATGGGGTTGATCTTGAGGCCGGTGAGGAAGTTCAGCGTTGGCAGCGCGCCCGGCGTCCCCGGCGCGCTCGGCGGGCTGCCTGCCTCGATCGAATAGCCGGTCGTCTCCAGTTCGGTCACATTCTGATGGTTGAAGAGATTGAAGCTCTCGACCAGCAGTTGCAACTGCCGCATCGCTCCCAGGTTGAAGCTCTTCCCGAGCCGCATGTCAGCCTTCCACGTGGAGGGATAGCGGAACGTATTGCGGCCGATGTTGTAGATCTGGTTGTCGCTGCCCACGCCGTAAACCCGGTTGTCGCCCCCCGATCCATTCATGCCCGGCCCCAGTCCCACAATCAGTGCGCCGCTGGTGGTGAACTCCTCGGGCAGCGAGCCCGCAGTGCGCATGGTGTAAGGCAAGCCGCTGTGGAACTGGCCTATGCCCGACAACATCCACCCGTTGGCCAGCGCTCCAGCTACATTGTGCAGTTTCCACGGCGCCTCATAAATCAACATGGCCAGGGCCGAATGTCGCACGTCCAGGTTGCTGGTTCCGTACTCCTGGCTGAAACTCGTTCCTTGGTTGGAGACGGCCGGGGCCAGCGGGCTCTCGTTGGGATTCCAGTCGGTGGCGTGCGCGTAAGTATAGTGAGCGCGCACGCTCAGCCCCCGGCGGCCGTAGCGGACCACCCTGAGCATCGCCGCCTCATAGGTCGAATTGGCTTTGCTGGTGAGTTGGTTGATCTGCTGATAGTCCGGGCAGAGCCAGCCGTCAACGGCTGTGCCTGACGGCTGGTAGTACGGGCAGGTCGTCTCGCTCGACGGCCAGGATGCGTAGAACGGAACCGTGATCTGAGCGGCCTTGATGGGTCCCAGCCCGAGGGCGCCGCATGTGCCATTCACAGGGCCAGTAGGGGTCTGGTCGCACACGTTGTAGGTAATGGTCTGTTGCGCCGTTGGGACGCCGAGGTTGGCGTCGAGCGAGACAGGCAGCCGCCGGCCCAGGCTGGCCATCGCGCTCGCGGTTACTTCGATGTGGCCCGGCAGCGTCTCTTCCACGGCAGCGACAGCCTGGTGCACTTCGGGATTGTGAAACTCCGTCGCAAACTCAACGGCTCCAGGCTTGACCACGCTGCCCGGCGGCCCGCTCAGCACATAGGGAAATGGCGGCGCGCCGCCCGCATTCAGGTTATCCGTCGGCCTGAGAAAGTAATTCAAGTCGCCGTTGAGGCTCCCGGTCTGGGTCAGCGCCGTCTCCAGGGTCGCGTTCTCGGTGCGCCCAAAATACATGCCGTAGCCCAACCGCAGCACCGGCCAATGCGCCTCGCTGTTTCCCAGCGCCATGCTCACGCGCGGACCCCATTCACTGCCCAGACTGGGCAGCTTCCCGGTCTGCGCAAGTTGCGGATTGTTCAGCAACGCAAGGGGCGGCGGCAACTGCTCTAACTCCCAGCGCAACCCGGTAGAGAACACCAGAAGCTTCTTCGGCTGCCATTGTGTGGTGATGTAACCAGCCCAGTCATTGGTGCTCAGATGCCAGTTAGTCGGGCCCAGGGTCTGCGAATAATGGGAGTAACACGGCAGATAGCCAAGCCCGTGCAATTGCCCCGTGGTATCACGCCACGCTTTCCCTGTCTGATCGCAGTTATGCTGGTTAGACGGGTTCAGCTCTCCGGAAACTCCGTAAGCGGCAAACACCAGCGCATCGGAAGCAAAATTCTCCGCGCTCGAATAGCTATAAGTTCCCGTCTCGTTGCGCAGCAGCCCGGTGGCATCAAAGTTATGGCTGAAATCAAAACCTCCCTTCACCTGCAGACTGCCTTTTACCCACTCCAATCTCTCCTGCTCTTCATAAACCTTTTCGTCGGGATAACTCCCCTGCCCGAATCGCGAAGGATTGCCAATTGTGAAGCCGTACCGCGAGTCCACTACCACCTGCGGTAACTGGCCCCAGATACTCGGACTGAGAAATGTCTGCTCGAACGCCGATGGCGTCTCAGCGTGCGCACTCTGGATGGTGCGTCCCGCTGATCCCTCCGTCACAGCCAGCAGATTGGGGGTAAGGAACGCCTCCCAGCGTCCCAGCAGCCATTCCTGGCTTGCCTCGCTCGATCCGAAACTGTTGCTTCCGTAAGTCTCCGAAACCCGCGTCATCCCTCCCCCCGGCGAATTCCATCGGGCGCCAATCCCTTCCAGCGTGAGCCGATGCCGCTCGGCGGCCTGCCAGTCGATGCGGCCGAACCCGACCCACTGCGAGGCCGTCCGCGCAGCCGGACCGAGCAGCCCGTCGAGCGTCTCCAGCATCTTTGAATAAGCCGCCAGCCCCTCTGCCACTGGATTGGCGCTGCTCAATCCCAGCCGCGCGGCGAGCACCTGCGTCTGGTCGTTCGAGGGCTGCGCAAAAAACTCCTCCGGGATCTTCGCCATTGCCAGCCCCGGATCGTTGCGCTGATAACTATCCACAGCGCCAAACCAGAACAATTTGTCGTGGCGAATCTGGCTGCCCACGCCGATGCCCCAGGTGGTTTCGTGATCGGGCGGCGTATACGGTTCCCCGGTAAATACGGGCGTGGTCACTTCCGTCGCCGGCGCGGTCTCTTTCACCCATTGGGTAAACGGATTCTGCGCACCCCAGTTGTTCTGGCGATCGAAGACGGACGCCTGGCCATGCAGCCCATTGCCGCCATGTTGGGTCTCTATGTTCATCCGCCCGCCCGCGGCGCGTGCTCCTTGCGCCTCGCTGTTTCCCGCGGCGGTCTGCACCTGGAGGATGGCCGCCCCGGCCACAGCGGAACCTCGCCCGCCGGACCACGCCCGGCCCATCCCGTTCTGATCCGCGCCACCCTGGCCGCTTGAGCCCGGCCCGGAGGATTCCGGCCCCCCGCCGCCCGCACTCCCAAAAGCTAGCCTGGTGCTTGCGCCGTCGATGGTCGTTTCGGCCGGCTCCTGCCCGCCGCCGCGCAGCGAAGCGCCCCCGCCCGCCGCAGCCGTCGGCGTATCCAACACAAAATCCTGCCAGCGCCGTCCGCTCAATGGCAATGCCTGCAGCTGCGCCGCCGTCACCGTCGCGGTCACCACCGGCGTTAACGGATCAACGTCTTCACCTTCTACCCGAATAGGCCGCGCTGGTGTCGAGCTAAACTCCAAGGCCGCACGCATCAAGGCACCCGCCGCCTCGCTCACCGCCATTCCCCGCCCCCCGGCCCAGCTTTGCTGCGGCAAAGACAGCCTCAGCAACGGTTCCGCGTGCAACGTTCCGGTGGCCGCTAATGTCTCCGTGGGCAGGTCTTTGTCCGTGGGACGCAGGATCGAGCTCAGTTCAGACACTGGTTTGATTGCGGGCGCGGGAATCGAGGTTTCAGCGGATAGGTCCTTGTTGGTGGGGCGCGGAGCCGAGATTACTTCAGGTGCTTTATTGACTGCAGGTGCGGGAACCGGAGTGACTACATAGGCTGTCTTGTCTACAGGCGCGAGAACCGGGGTCACAGGAGACAGCTCTTTGTCCCTGGGGTGCAGGGCGGCCGTCGATTCAGTCGCTTTACTGTCTGTCGGTGTGTGCGCCGCAGCTTGCACCGGGGTCGCCGTCGCTGGCTCAAGCCGAATCGCCGCCAGCACGCGAGCCTCGTGCCCGGGGGCCACCACAATGCCGCTCAGTTGTCCGCGGCCCTGTCGCTCGCTCTCGGCCACCAGCGTGTATTCGCCTGCCTCCAGGCCGGCAAACCGGTAGCTGCCCTTCTTGCCTGTCGTGGTGCGCCACTCCGCGCCGGTGGTCTCATTCCGCACCACCAATGTTGCGCCTACCAGCGGCGTAGCGTGCAGGTCGGTGAGTGTCCCCGCGAGCGCACCCGTGGCCTGCGATTGAGCCCGCGCTCCCGCAGCCGCAATGGCCAGCAGCGCAGCCATCATCACCGGATTTGCCCAACCCCGCCATCCTGCCATCGAGACACTCGCTCGCGGCAGATCCCGGGAAAAACTTGCTTACAGCCCGTCCCGCTCTAACGGCGGATTTCTTTTTGCGTTGGACCCCCGGCGCTCATGCGGTCGCCGTTTTCATCAACAGATTTCCCAAAACTGAACTTGCCAGCGATTCTATGCCTGATCCGGTAAACTTTATAGATGGCCGTCGCATTTATTCCTGCACGTGCCCATCGCGATGCTGATCTCTGATCTTTGATCCTTGATCCCCGGTCTATTTATGTTCATTGATGAAGCAAGAATCAAGGTCAAAGCCGGCGACGGCGGCAACGGCTGCATGGCCTTCCGCCGCGAGAAGTTCGTCCCCCGCGGTGGACCCTCCGGCGGCGATGGCGGCCGAGGCGGCGACGTCGTCATGGTCTCATCCCAGCGCCACAACACGCTGATCCATTTCCGCTACAACCCCGAGCACAAGGGCCAGCGCGGACAGCACGGCATGGGCTCCAACTGCACCGGCCTCGACGGCAACTCCGTCACTCTCCAGGTCCCTGTCGGCACCGCGCTTTACGACCAGGAAACCGGCGAGCTGATTCACGATTTCTCTTCCCCGGATGAGCAGGTGGTCATCGCCCGCGGCGGACGCGGCGGCCGAGGCAACCAGCACTTCGCCACCAGCGTCCACCAGGCTCCGCGCGAACACGAGTTGGGCCGTCCCGGCGAAGAACGCACCTATCGGCTTGAACTCAAGCTGCTCGCCGACGTCGGCTTGGTCGGCTACCCCAATGCCGGCAAGTCCACCCTCATCTCCCGCATCTCCGCCGCCCGGCCCAAAATCGCCGACTACCCGTTCACCACCCTCGAGCCCAATCTCGGCGTCGTCACCGTCGGCGAGGAGCCCAATCAGCAGTCCTTCGTCGTCGCCGACATGCCCGGCCTCATTGAAGGCGCGCACCTCGGCTCCGGCCTCGGAACCCAGTTCCTCCGCCACATCGAGCGCACCAGCCTCCTGCTCCACCTGGTCGATGTCAGCGACGCATCCGGCCGCCCTGATCCTGTTGAAGATTTCAAGGTCATTAACAAGGAGCTGGCCAGCTTCTCCGTCACCGTCGCCGCGCAACCCATGGACGACGACCCAGAACCCCGCGTCGAATTTCCGCTCGTAGGCAAAACCATGATCGTCTGCGCCACCAAGATCGACTCCGCCAATCCCGATAAATTAAAGAAGCTGGCCGCTCACGTGAAGCGCCGCAAGCTGGAGTTCCACGCCATCTCCGCCGTAACCGGTCAAGGCATCGAAGACCTGAAGTGGTCGCTGGC
>PMOF01000124.1 GCA_003162495.1 Acidobacteriaceae bacterium | reverse complement strand
GTGGAAGAGAAGGTCAAACCGGAGATCAAGGGTCAGCTCTTCCGCCGCACCGACAGCCGCATCTTCGGCATTGCGCTCGATATCGTGCAGTACGTGGCCGAAATCAAGAAGCCCGACGGCGAGCGCCTGCGGGACTTCCATGACGCTGAGCTAGACACCCTCAAGTTCCAAATGCTGTCGCCCGCCCCCATTCCACTCGCAACAGAGAAACTTTATATGACGAGCGCTCTCAAACTCGGCGAGGAGAAGCTGGGCAAAGACGACGCCTACATCCAGGCCATCTTGCAGGGCGGCAGCATAGACACCGTGGTCAACACCCTCGTCGACGGCACCAAACTTACCGACCCAGCCTTCCGCAAAGCGCTGATCGATGGCGGCGAGACTGCCGTGGCGGCTTCCACCGATCCCATGATCGTGGCCGCGCGCCGTGTTGATCCCATCGTGCGCGAATCCAATCGCCGCATGCGCGATACCTATGGCAGCGTGCTCACCAAGGAAGGCGAAAAGCTCGGCAAGGCCCGCTTCCTCGTCTACGGAAAGGACGCATATCCTGACGCCACTTTCACCCTGCGGCTGAGTTATGGCACCGTGGTTGGCTACCCCTACAACGGCACCATCGCCCCGCCCTTCACCACCTTCTACGGGCTCTATGACCGCGCGGCAAGCTTCAGCAACAAGCCGCCTTTTGACCTCACGCCCAAAGAAGCCGCCGCCCGCGACAAACTCGACCTCGCCACCCCGCTTGATTTCGTCTCCACCGGCGATATCATCGGCGGTAACTCCGGCTCGCCGGTAGTCAACCGCGACGGCGAACTCGTGGGCCTCATCTTTGACGGCAACATCGAGTCCATGGCCGGCGACTTTGTCTATGACGGCTCCAAAAACCGCGCGGTTGCCGTCCACTCGGCCGGCATGATGGAAGGTCTGCGCAAGCTCTACGGCGCCGGCGCACTGGCCGATGAGCTCGAAGGCAAGCAGTAACTGGCCGCTAACTTACCACTAACTCCAAGGGGGGCCACCGGCTCCCCATTTCATCTAAGTCTAACTCGGTGATTAATGCCGCTTCCCGCGGGGGCGCCCCGCACTCGGCGGACGAGTCGACTCCCGAATCATCAGTTCCGGCTCAATCGGCACCGCATCGGGAAAGGTAGCTTGCCCGCGAATCCGCTGCAGCAGGATCCGCGCCGCCACCACGCCCATCTGATTCAGCGGCTGGCGAATCGTGGTCAGGCTGGGGTTGTGGTACGCTGCGCTCTCGATATCGTCGAAACCCACTACTGACACGTCCTCGGGCACTCGCCTGCCATGATCCTTCAGCGCCCGGACCGCACCGATAGCGGAGACATCGTTGTAACAGACCAGCGCGGTAAAATCGGCGCCGCGATTCAGCAGTTCAACCGCCGGCCCAAAACCCATCTCAGGCGTCGAGATTTGAAACTGAATTTTCACCGTCAACGCCGCCGGAACGTCCAGCTTCAACTCCCTGGCCACTGCCATCTGGCACTCCCAACGGTCGTCAGCGTCGGAGCTTTGGCTGCTCCCGCGCATGAACGCGATTTTGCGGTGCCCCAGTTGGACCAGGTGGCGCAGCGCCAGCTCCGCCGCTCGCCGTTGATCCAGCACCACGTTGGTCACGCCCTCGATCTTGCGATGACCGGCCACCGACACCACCGGCAATTTCAGGCCATGCTCCAGTGCCGTGTCGATCAGGATGAACCCTTCCACGCATCGGTCCAGCAGCAGCCGCGGATACTCTTCAATCAGGTCCGGCTTGCGGCGATGGCTCGCTGTCAGATAAAAATACCCCTCTTCGATCAGGAACTCCTCCACGCCGCTCAGCACCTGCGTGGCATAGTGGTCGTTCAGGTCCGGCACCAGAACCCCCACTGAAAACGACTGCCGCTTGCGCAGCGAACGGGCATAAAAGCTGGGCCGGTAATCGAACTTTGCCGCCGCAGCCGTCACTCGATCCCGAGTTTCCTGCGGAATGGAGCGAACACCGGGCGCGTTGTTCAAGACCAGAGAAATGGTGGCCGGGGACAGGTTCAGGTATTCACCGAGTGTGCGCAGGCTGATGGCTGCTCCCGGCTGCGGCGCGGCGCCGGTTTTCATTCTCTTTGGCATGCACAACTGTTGTAACACCCTGGGCGTCTTAGGCACAGGTGACTCTCGGCAGTATGCTGCCAGACCCGACGTCAATCCCAGCTTCCCCCCCACCTCCCTGCCTGGCCAGAACCGAGATCGCCAGGCCGATCGCGGCAAACCTCCCTGAAAATGCCGCCTTAGCCGTACAATCGAAGACAGCTCCCACCGCGCGGAGGGATGGGTGAGCGGTTGATACCGGCGGTCTTGAAAACCGTTGTGCCTGAAAGGGTACCGGGGGTTCGAATCCCTCTCCCTCCGCCATACAGTCTTTATAATTAGCGATTTAACAGAGAATTCGAAGTTGTCAAGACTTTCCCGGCGAATTCACAAGTATTCAGCTCTGAAACGGACTGGAGACCATTCTCCGTCTCAGATTCCATCTTGGATTATCGATCATTTCTCTGTCTGGGAATTCGGCAGTCCCTTTTCGAACTGTTCCAGAATAGAAGCAGTAAGATCGAGTTCGGGTCTTGACCCTCCCACAAAGGCACAACGTGGAGAATTGAGATCGGAGAGGTATCCAATTGCCGGACCATACGGCGTTTACCATTACTCATCGGCTCGAGCGTTTCCTAGTGGTTGAAGAGATTGATGGAAGCGGCTTATTGGCACCAATCCAGCTTTCCCCTCCTCACGAAGAAGTGAGCGCTGCAACTTCCACGTTCCCAAATCGAGGGCGCTAGCGTTGGACGG